>JAEOTJ010000078.1 GCA_016839905.1 Promethearchaeota archaeon
CTATCAATAATAGACAAAATACTAAAATCAAATTTAAATAACGAAAGAAAAACAATATTAAAATTAAAATTTTTCATAATTAGATTGGTGCTGATATTTCCTCCTTTAAGAGCAAAATTCTGAATTAACTCATTTAAATTTGATGATAATGTATTAAATGTAAAATATTGTGATGAAATGGGTATATATATCGTCTCAACTATGATTCCGTCGCTTATCTCATAAATTATATTAAATAAATCATAAGTAATTTTCTCTTTAAGTTGCTGGAAATCGATTTTATTAATAAATGAATCTGCCGAAATTGGATAATCAACTTCTCCTAGTGCCACTAATGCATTTTTAAGGCTTTTATAAAAGAAATTTTCATAATTATTATTTGTAATATCAGCAATATTTAAATTTAGAGAATACGTTATGATTTCCTTTAATACTTCTCTAACTTTTATCATATATTTTAGGTTATAAAATATATTTGTAATATTAAATAATGAGAGTATTTTTAAAGCAGGATCTTGGATTAAAGATGAAATATTTAAAGCTTTATCTGGATCACCCTCCATTATAATTATAATTATATCTTTTAAAAGTACTTCTCTAACTGTTGGATTTTCAATCATTAGAGCAATCTTACACGCTCGCTCAAGATCAAGATTTACAGTATCTAAAGCAATATTTTTTATTAACTCAAATACTTCTTGTGATTTATTCAATTGATTTATATAATTTAAGGCCCCTTCTAAATCAAATGAACTATATGCCCTTATTAAATTATAATAAAATATCTTCATATCATTTTGATCTGAGATTTCTAATGTTAGCTTTAATGCCTTTGTTAAATCTCTATTATAAAGATATCCTCTGGCAATCATTTTAAGATCTTCATTAATTGCCTGAATATTTACATCTGAAGCCATTTCTGTAGAAGATAAAGCTGAAGAAGTCAATGTTGATGCAAATTTTTCTTTTTTTAATCTTATTTCTTTTTCAGCATTTTCTAACTGTTCTATATTTATCGCATATAAATACTCATTTGGATTAAAAGGATAAATATTATTTGAGAGATTTATATTTAAACTTCCAAAAATTTTTTTTATTCTACCTGAAGGAACCTTTTCTTTAACTTTATGTATTCTATCCTTTTTTTTTTTGAATTTTATTTTATTTATTGAAATTGTGACCTTTCCAATTCCATCTGCTATTGGAGAAATGCTAAAATTAAATTTTTTTGTTTCCTTTGGTTTAAATTGGATTTCATTTTTTAGTTCGTCGGGAGTAATAATGATGAGATTTTCCCCATCAATACTGATCTTAAAATTTCCTTTTTTATTAAGATTATTTATCGCGTTAAATTCAATAATATTTTCTATTGTTGTAATTACCAAATTTTGAGGTAGTCTGGTAATGTTTAATGAAATGGGACCATCATTATTAGAAGATGTCATTGTTATTAATAGAAAAATGAAATTTCATTCTAATAGTTTGAGATGTAATAATTACTTAGAATAAATTTTAATACTTTTCTCTTTTTATCTAATTTTTGTTAAATTGAAAATTTTTAAATTACCTTAATCGACAAAAATATTTTTAGATTTAATAAAATTATTTCCCTCTACGCCTCATTCTTTCCTTATACTCTAATAAATCCTCATTTAACATTTCTTCATTATAAAGGGGCCAATAGTCTTTTCTAAATTTAAATTCTGCATATGAAGAATCCCAGAGTAGAAATCCTGAGACTCTTGCACCATCTTCCATTCCTGTTCTAATAATATAATCTAATTCGGGAAAACTTTTTGTATACAAATGATTTTTTATAGTTTCACGATTAATTTTTTCAAGATTAATGTTTTTTTTAATTATTTTTTTTACAGCATCAACTATTTCTTCCTGACCATCATACATTATACATACATTAATAAATGCTTTATCATGGTCTTTGGTAAAATCATTTATTTCTTCTAGTTTCTTTCTAACTTCTAGTGGTAATAAGTGTAGCCTTCCAATGACATTAATTTTTATTTTTTCTTTTTTAATGATATCTTCATTTTTTACTATCTCCACGGCTTTTACCATTAATTTATAGATATATTTAAGTTCTTCCTCACTTCTTTTCTTTACATTTTCAAGTGACAAGGCATATATACTTAAATATCTAATTCCGGCATTAAAAAAGTTATATAACATTTGCTTTAAAACTCTAAATCCTTCTAAATGTCCTAAACTTGGATTTATCCCTTTATCCATTGCCCAACGACGATTCCCATCTAATATCAATCCTATATGCTTAGGGAGGTTGTTTTTTTTCATGTTGTTTGGCATATCCAAGTTATTTCCCACCATAGATGTAAAAGATCAAAATTATAATAACACGATTAATAATATGATTAATTTAATACTCGTACTACGTACATAATTTTTAAATACGATTCGAATAACATAATAATTAAATTAAAAGATCGTTTATATAAATGTATATTTTAGGTTTTTAATTTTAAATAAATGAATATTAAACTAAAAAATTAATGGAATTTAATAATATTTTGATTAAGTAGGTCCCAATTAAAATTTTCATTTACTAAAAAGGTGAATAATATAACAAAATCGAATGGACATTTATTCAGTGATGTTGGCATTGATTCTATTGGATTTCATGCTCCTAGACATTATGTTGATATTGGAGAATTTGCTAAAAAAAGAAATGTTGATCCTAATAAATATAAAAAAGGATTATTATTAAAAGAAATGAGGATGCCCCAAACGGGGGAAGATATTGTGTCATTAGGGTTAAAAGCAGGGTATAATGCTTTAATAAGAGGCAATATTAGTCCTAAGGATATTGATGCTGTCTTTGTAGGAACTGAAACAATGACTTATGCTGTAAAATCGGTCTCTAATATTTTTGCAGAATGGTTAGGCATTTCAACAAATTCTATGACTCAAGATGTTTATAATGCATGTGCTGCAGGTACTTTAGCGATTCTTAATGCGATTGGTTTAATAGAAAAAGAAGTATTAAAAAAGGTACTCGTGATAGGTGCTGATATATCTTCTTATAATATTGGGAGTCCAAGCGAATGTACTCAAGGCTCGGGGGCGGTAGCATTAGTAATCTCAAAAAATCCTCGTATAGCTACTTTTAGTAAAAGTTTTGGAAAAGTATCAGGTAATATTAATGATTTCTTTAGATTACCTGAAGATAAAGATGCACAAGTTTTCGGGCATTATTCTGTAAATACTTATCTTAATTTTCAATTAAAAGCATATGATGATTTAATTAAAAAAATTGGAAATGTTTATGCTGATTTTTACGCTTTTCACGCACCCTTTTCAAAATTACCTTTAAAATGTATTCAACACATTATTGAAAAGCGGTGGATTCATGATATGAACAATTTACTACTCGTGGAAAAAGATCATATTAAATCTTCAATTATTAATAAAATTGACTCATTTTTAAAAAACCTTATTGTAGTACCAGAATATCTCTATTTAAAACTTAAAGAATTAGGTTTTGTCTCAGAAAAATTAGAAAAAATGTCACATTGGCTTGTTACTAATATTAAAAGGAGAGTTCTTCAATCAATTAAAGTACCAATGCATTTTGGAAACATGTATTCTGCCTCAGTCTGGGCTCAGATTATTCATATTTTGGAACAATATGCTAGAGTTCATGATACCCTATATTTTGGATCCTATGGATCTGGTGCCACATGCATCTCTGGTTTATTAAAAGTTCAACCAGAATTTAAAAGAGTTATTGAAATGGGTCCTAAAATCGATGATTTTATTAATAATAAAGTAAGAATGAGCGTTCATGATTATGAATTAATTAAAAAGGGGCTTGTAAAACCGATTACTTATATTGGAAAGATTGAGGAACATGAACAAAACGATAATAGAGGTTTTAAGCTATACTACTGTGATAATGGATGCATCATACCAGGTGTTAAAGGACTTAATTATTGTCCTAAAGGACATCCCGGTTTTCATGAAAAGTTCTTTCCATACTATGCTACATTAAAAACTAATCCAAAAATGACTCATACACGGGATCTTAGTTTCTTAAATGATGATCTTGTTAGAATTGCGCCAGGAGCCCATAAAGGTAATATTTTAGAATATGAAATACGCAGAATAGAAGTTAAGAGCATAGAAATTAACACTGCTGTTGGATTATTAGATTGGTCACCAATGTATGTTCCTGTTCAAGCGATATTTTAATTTTTTCTATTTTTCTTTTAATTTTCGTTTAAAATTATAATAATAAATTCTTATAAGATTTCAAAGACTAGTTGAATATATGAAAGAGCTTCATTCAGACCTGTCTGGTTTTTATAAGTTATCTATAAAAGAACGTCAAAAAATATTAACAGGATTCTATGATTTCACCCCTGAAGAATTAAAAATTTTAGAAAATTTTGGTTATTTTACTAATGAAGAGATCAATACTCTCATCGAAAATGTCGTTGGGAGTTATCAATTACCAATGGGGATTGCTTGTAATTTTAAAATTAATGGGAAAGATTATTTAATTCCAATGGTAATTGAAGAGCCTTCAGTAGTAGCTGCTGCTTCTAATGCGGCTAGAATTGCCAGAAAGCATGGTGGTTTTATAACTAAAAAAGTGAAATCAATAATGATATCTCAAATTCAAATTACTCAATTAGATAACACGCTTGAAGCAATAATTAAATTAATGGATAATAAGGAAGAAATTCTGAAAATTGCTAATGAACAAGATCCAATCTTGAATAAATTAGGCGGTGGAGCTATAGATTTTGAAATTAGGGAATTAATTACGAAAAGAGGTAGAATGGTAATCCTCCACTTGTTAGTTGATGTGAAAGATGCGATGGGTGCTAATATTGTAAATACAATGGCGGAGGCAATTACTCCATATATTGAAAATTTATGTGGTGGAAGAATTTATTTAAGAATCGTTTCAAATTTAGCAATGTATAGAATCGCCAAAGCAAGCGCCATTTTTGATAAGGATTTATTGGGCGGTTCTGAAATTGTTGAAGGCATAATGAATGCTTATGAATTTGCATTAGCCGACCCTTATAGAGCAACAACTCATAATAAGGGAATAATGAATGGAATTATTGCATTAACATTAGCCACGGGAAATGATACTCGTGCAATTGAAGCAGGAGCTCATGCTTATGCTGCTTTAAGAGATATTTATTCCCCCTTAACATCATATAATATTGATTCAAATGGAAATTTAAATGGAAATATCGAAATACCCCTATCCTTCGGGATTATTGGTGGAATGACAAAAATTCATCCAATGGCTCGTATAGCACTAAAGATTTTAAGGATTAAAAGTGCTGATGAACTTTCTCAAGTGGCCGCAGCTCTAGGTTTAGCTCAAAATGTCGCAGCTCTAAGAGCCTTAACTTCCGAAGGTATTCAAAAAGGACATATGAGACTCCACTCTCGAAATATCGCTAAATTAGCAGGAGTGCCCGATAATTTAATTGAAAAAGTTGCAGATATTATTGTAAAGGACGGGAAAGTGAGAATAGATCATGCTAAAGAAGTCTTAAAGAAAATATCAAATGACTAAAAACCTTTAGTTTTTTAAGGATTTGTTTCATTATCAAAAATTATAATAATTAAAATATATAGCGAATATTATATCCACATTTTATTAAATATTTAGATTTGGTTTTTATGAAGCTTCGAGAGTATTTAAACAAAATTGAGAATGAGGGAACTCTTAAAAAAGTAGACATGGAGGTTTCTACAAATTTAGAGATCTCTGGTATTTTAAAAGCAACTGAGCCTACGCCAGTGATTTTAAATAATGTAAAGGAATCTGAATTTCGCGTGGTTGGGAATTTATTTTGTACTAAGAATGCCATTGCTTCATATTTTGGTGTGACTCCTGCGGATTTAATTCCAATGCTTTCTAAAGCAATTGATAATCGCTCAGAACCTGAAGTAGTCTCCGATGCACCTTGTCAAGAAGTTGTTGAGTCTAATGTAGATCTGGATAAATTGCCAATTTTATTTCATTGTGAAAAAGATGGGGGACCATATATTAGCTCTGCCGTGGTGGTTACGAGGGATCCTGAATATGGACAAAACTTAGATTTTCACCGAGCAATGAAATTTTCCAAAAACCAATTTGCAACTCGAGTTGTTAGAGGACGACATTTTCACAAATTCTTGGAAAGAAATGGTGAATTAGAAGTAGCATATTGTATTGGAAATACTCCTAATGTTCTTGTTGGAGCGGCCACTTCTGTAGATATTGGTGTTGATGAATTAAATATTGCCAATGCCCTAGAACCAATTAATCTTGTAAAAGCTAAATCAGTTGATCTATTAATCCCTGCTGATTCAGAATTTATTCTTGAAGGGCGAGTATATTTAGACCAAAAACACGCCGAAGGACCATTTGTAGATTTAACCGAAACATATGATGTAGTTAGAGAAGAACCTATTTTTGAAGTTAAAAAAATCACTCATAAAAAAGACGCAATTTGGCAAGCTCTACTACCTGGAGCACTTGAACATAAAATTTTAATGGGCATGCCAAGAGAACCTACAATCTTTAAAAAAGTAAATGAAGCGGGCGTTAAATGCTTGGATGTAAATATTAATCCCGGAGGATGTTCATGGCTTCATGCAATTGTTCAGATTGAGAAAAAATCTGAGGAAGATGGAAAAAAAGCAATTGAAGGAGCTTTTGCAGGACATAGAAGTTGTAAGCATGTCTATATCGTTGATAAAGATATTAATATTTATGACCCCTTATTTGTCGAATGGGCAATGGCAACACGCTTTCAAGGTGATAATAGAATGGTTATTAAAGATAAAGAACCTGGAAGTAGTTTAGATCCTAGCGCGGAACCAGGAACTAAATTGACGACTAAAATAGGGTTTGACTTAACAGCCCCACTAGTGGTTAAAGGGAAAAGTTTTGCCATAGCAGAGTTTCCAAAAGTAGATTTAAATAAATATTTTTAAAAAAAGAGTTGGTATTAATGAAATTAACATCTAAAGAACAAGAAATGCTTGATGGTAAGCATGGGAAAGCGGTCCAGAAATCAATGGAGATCTTAAATACTTTAGGAGAAATATTCGAGGCAGAACGGATGATCCCCGTATATAGTGTTCAAATAGCCGGAGTATCTTATGCAAATCTTGGAGAGGCGGGCCTTGAATTTCTATCTGAGATGGCAATAGATGGGAAGGTTAGAGTTTTAACAACTTTAAATCCTGCAGGTATGGATCGTGAAAACTGGCAAGCTTTAGGTATAGAGGAAGTATTCGCAAAGAACCAGAATCGTGCCATAGATGCCTTTGCTAAAATGGGAATCATTACAACTTGTTCATGTACTCCTTATTTATATGGTAATGCGCCTCATTTTGGACAACACTTAGCTTGGGCAGAAAGTAGTGCAGTTTGTTATTCTAACTCCGTTATTGGGGCCCGTACTAATCGTGAAGGAGGTCCTAGCGCCTTGGCTGCAGCCTTAACAGGAGTGACACCTGAATATGGATATCATTTGAGTCAGAATCGCCAAGGAGAAGTATTGGTAAATGTTAATGCTCCAATAAGTGGAACTGATCAATTTGGCGTATTAGGCAAGATTATTGGTGATAAATTAGTTGAATTGAAGAAAAAAATACCTTATATTACAGGAATAACTTCTGCGACTGTAGAAGAATTAAAATCCTTTTGTGCATCCGTTGCCACTTATGGAGGTACTGCACTTTTCCACATGGAAGACATCACTCCTGAGGCTATCATGTATCCCAAACCTGTTGAATTAACGTTTAATATCGATCAAGAAATGCTTAATAAAACTCGCGCGGAATTGATTGATGATGATATTGAAATTGATTTTGTCAGCGTTGGATGTCCTCATGCTTCCATATATGAATTAGCTCAAGTTGCTAATTTACTTAAAGATAAAAAAGTAAAGAAAGAATTTTGGATTACTACTGCGCGACCTACTAAAAGACTTGCGGATGATGTAGGTTATACAAAAACCATTGAAGAAGCTGGAGCGAAGTTTGCAGCGGATACTTGTTGTGTTGTTGCTCCTATTAAAGGGAGGTTTAAGGGAATAATGGTCGACTCTGCTAAGGCATGTTATTATGGTAGGGCTAAGAATAAATTTAAAGTGAAAATTGGAAACGTAGAAGAATGTGTATTGGAGGCATTAAAATGAAGTTAGAGGGAAGAAAAATCTATAAAGGAACTGCTGAAGCCGAAGCAATCGTCACCAATGACGGGATTTCTTTTTATGGTGGAGTGGATCCAGATTCGGGCAAGGTTGTTGAAGTCGGGCATGAACTAGAGGGACAATCAATAACTAATAAGGTATTAGTCTTTCCAAGTGGTAAAGGGTCGACAGTAGGTTCTTATACAATGTATAGGATGATGAAAAATAATACTGCTCCAGCAGCAATTGTTAATGAACAAATCGATACGATCATAGCTGTAGGTTGTATAATTAGTGAAATTCCTTGCGTAGATAAAATTGATATTAGTAAAATTGAAACAGGACAAAAATTATTTGTCAATGGTTCAGAGGGAACAGTGGAGGTGAAATAAATGGGAACTGGGTATGGATATGGTAAAACAATCCTCTTTGGAGAACATTTTGTTGTTTATGGTCTTGCCGCTATCGCTTCAGCACTCGGTTCTAAGACAATTGCTACAGTTAAAACTGCTGAGGGAAATGGTTGGACGGTAAATGATGAAAGACCAGCCACGCCAGGTTATAAGAAGAAAAAATTTAATGAAGCTCAACAGTCAATTCAAAATGTTTTAGATTATTTAAAAATTGATACTGAAACTCAAAAGCTAGAAATTACATTTGCTGGGGACTTAACGGCAGCCAGTGGGGTTGGAGCTTCTGCAGCTCAATGTACATCCCTCGCTCGATCTTTAAATGATGAATTTAAACTAAACTTGGATGATGAAAAAATAAATGAAGCAGCTTATGAGGGTGAAAAAGCATATCATGGAACACCATCTGGCATTGATAATACAGCTTCTACTTATGGTGGATTAATTTGGTTTGTAAAAAATTTAAAGGGCGGGAATAACACTATAGATCGAGTTCAGGCAGGCAAAAAAATGGCGCTAGTCATAGCTAACACGGGTATTACAGCATCTACGACCGAAGTTGTGGCTGATGTTCGTAAGCAAAAAGAAGAAAATCCTGAAGAATTCGATAAAATCTTTAAAGAATTTGAATCTCTTGCTGATGTTGCAAAAAAAGCCCTGATGGAAGGGGATATTGAAAAAGTCGGAGATTTAATGAATAAAAATCATAAATTACTACAAGATATTACTGTTTCAGGAGAATTAAATGATAAATTAGTTGATATTGCATTAAAAAATGGGGCTATTGGAGCTAAAATGACAGGTACTGGTCGGGGAGGATTGATAATTGCTTTAACTTCTGATGAGGATAAGCAAGAAAAAGTAACTGAAGCAATTGAAAAAGAAGGTTATACAGCGTGGAAAACTACTATAGGATAAAATTATATTTTTTATTTTCTATTTTAAAAATTAAGGAGTAAAGAAGTGAAAAATAATAATATTGTTTATCTATTAAAGCTTGGTGGGAGTCTTTTAACAGATAAGAATAAACCATTTTCACTTCGAGAAGATATTATTGAGAACTCCATTAATCAAATCATTAAAAGTAAAGAAAAACTCATTATTATTCATGGTGGAGGTTCATTTGGACATCCTGTTGCCAAGAAATATAATATTTCAAAAGGATTAGATCCCTCAATTGAAAATCAAATTCTTGGTGTTGCAGAAACACATGAATCAATGAATAAATTCAATACTTATATCATAAACAAGTTCCTTGAAAAATCTTGTCCAGCCATTTCAATCCAAAGTTCAAGCATTTTTTTAAAGAAATCTCGAGAAATTTTAACTCAATCAATTGAAACTATCGAGACTGCTCTTGATCTTGGAATAATTCCAGTATTATATGGTGATATTCTCCTTGAAAAGCAAGGTTCTTTCTCAATCATTTCTGGAGATCAAATTATTTTAGAATTATGCAATCACTTGGAAAAATATCAAGTTTTTAAAGTAATTTTTGCTATTGAAGAAGATGGAATATATATTAAAGAAAATGAAAAAAATAAAAAATTGGCTTTAAATATTAAATGTAATGAATTGGATGATCTCCCTCTAGCTAATTTAGGACAAAAGATTGATGTTACGGGAGGTATTAGGGGAAAAATCAATTCAATTAAAGAAATTTGTAAATTAAGAATTCCTGTTCAAATTATTAATGGAATTAAGGAAAATTATATTTTTAAATCCTTAAAAAATCAAGATTTAGAATGTACATATATAAAATCAATATCTGATGAGGATGGTTTTAAGGAAATTTATGATAGGAAGATTGAACACCTTACAATTCCTTTAGATTATGATGTACGACATTTAAAAAACTATTTTAAATACATTAATTTAATACATCACGCACTTCCTGAAATAGATCTTGAAGAGATCGATTTATCCGTCGATTTTTTTAATAAAAAAATCTCTGCCCCTATTTGTATTTCTGCAATTACTGGAGGGCATCCTGTTGCTAAAAAATTAAATGAGATTCTTGCTAAAGCGGCAGAAGAAGAAAACATCATAATGAGTGTTGGAAGCCAACGTGCTGGATTAACAAACCCTTCAGCTCAAGAATCTTTTAGCATTGTTAGAGAAGTTGCCCCAAATATCCCAATAATTGGAAATATTGGCATTGGCCAAGTCTGTGATCCCAATTTCAATATACAAGACTTTCATAAATGTGTCAAGATGATAAAGGCAGATGTAATGGCAATTCACATTAATTCATTACATGAATTGGTCCAAGATGGAGGAGATGTGTCTTATAAATTATTTCGTCAGAATTTTCAAAAAATTCGAGAATCGTCTAATGTCCCAATAATTGCTAAAGAAGTGGGCTCAGGTTTTAATAAAGAAGTCGCCTTAACCCTTGATAAGCTTGGTTTTGATGGTTTTGATGCAGGTGGTGCGGGAGGAACAAGTTTTGCTGCAATTGAGGCTTATCGAAATAAAAATCTAAATATTAAATACACTAGGAATCCTGGAACTACCTTTAGAGAATGGGGGATTCCTACTCTAGTAAGTGTAGCTAATATTAGAAGCCAGAGTAAAAAATCAATTATTGCGACAGGTGGCTTAAAAACGGGAATAGACATTGCTAAAAGCTTAATATTAGGTGCTAATGTTGGTGGTTTTGCTTTTAAATTTTTAAAAACTGCAATGGAAGATTACAAAACTGGAATCCACACTAATACAATCAAAGAAATAAAAACTCTAAAAAATGAATTGCGTTCAAGCATGTGGTTATTAAATTTAAAAAATATTGAAGAGTTAAAAAATTCTAAGGATAAAATTGTAATTTATGGAAAATTATCTAAATGGCTAGAAATTTAATCATTTCCCCATCTTTTTATATCTGTTTCAATGCTAATTTGATCCAAAATCCGCCCAACTAAGTATTTTATTAAATCATCAACACTTTTAGGTTTTATATAGAAAGAAGGTATGGGGGGGGCGATTATAACGCCTAATCTTGCTAACTTGAGCATGTTTTCAAGATGAATCGCGCTGAATGGACTTTCTCTCACGATTAAAACGAGTCTTCTATTTTCCTTAATCATTACATCTGCAGCTCTGGTTATTAGATTATCCGCAAATCCATGAGCTATAGCTGCTAAAGTTTTCATTGAACAAGGTATTATTATCATACTTTCTATAATAAAGGAACCACTCGCAGGTGCGGCTGCAAGATCCTTAGAATCATAAACTTCCGAAGCTAAATCAGTTATTTCAGTAATTTTATAATTACTTTCGAGCTCTATAACTTTCTTAGCATTTTCCGAGATGATTAATTCTCGATTAAAATCATTTTCTTTTAAAACTTCTAGAATCCTCACTGCAATATCCACACCTGTTGCTCCAGTTATCGCAATTAACACCAAAACTCATCACAACACTCAATAAATAATAATTCATTAATTAATTGGTATTTTAATACTTAACTTAACACAAATAATTACAACTTAATATAGTTAATCATTATGACTTAATATAGTTAATATCCTCTCTGCCAGAACCACAGAAGCATTTTACCAACTAATGCTGTTTCATTCCCCTTAAAAGCATGATTTCCTTTCTTGAAAGAGATGTAATTCTCAGGTTTCATGTGTAGAAAATCCTTAATCAAATCGAAATTAACGTAATCAATAACCTCATCATCCTCACAATGGGCAATCATCACCCTATAATCATTATTTATATCCCACCATACGGGTTGGTCAAAAAATCCCTTTTTTTTATTAAAAGAATATGAAATAGGCGATATAAACCTGCTTTGAAGTTTGGTAGGCATGAGATTTACGCCTAGCATTTCATAACCTGCCCTAACAACGGCTTCAGCATAATTATCAGGCATCGAATCCGTGGTAACTTTATAATCACCCCATGTACATACTGCCATGCAAAATTTAATTCTCCGATCCAAGTACCCTTCATTTAACACGACGCCACCTCCCATGCTAGCTCCCCAAGCCACGATTTCTTTTGGATTTAAGTCCCCTTTAGTCTCTGCGCGTTTTTCAATATAATCTATTACTTTGCTCATATCTTTTATGATGTAATAAGCATCCCATACTTCGCCAAAATTCGTTTCACCATGCCCTCTGGCATCATAAAATAATATTGCAAATCCTAAGAAAGACATGGGGAGTCCAAACACGTAAAATCTCTTTCTCTGACTTGCCAGACCATGACACACGATAAAAACAGGAGCATTCTTTTTTGGAGTTGATGGACCTTTTACAAGATCTCCAACCAAATGATTTCCTCCTCCGATTGGAATCTTGATATCTTCAAATGTAAGTTGGTCTGAACTGGTTTCATATGGCCACCTTTTAAACTTGAACTTAAAACATTTTACACTAAAGGCCGTGAATCCTAAACAAAATAAGATATATATAATAGTTAAAATAACGCTTGGAAGCCAAGTATTTCCAAATAATTCCCATCCCAATTTTAAATTCCAAGGAGGCATCTGTAACCAAAAAGGAATCCAAAATAGAAGATGGGGTACTGTCCAAAAGGTGATTAAACCAAGGAGAAACTTTATTAAAAAATTACTCCAATTTATGGCTTTCATATTACCTTTAATATCAGGGATTATCATCCACCTCCTTTGTAAATTGTTTATATACAGGATTTACATCCTTCTTTATTTTAATGCTAAAGAAAGCTGCCGTGGAAGGTTCTTGACTTATAATGTGATGTCCTCCATAATCATAGAGGATGTAATCAGTGTCGCCTAATCCAAATATTTCTTTATTATGATTAAAATCTTTAATTGGAACAATTTCATCATCCTTACAATGTACTAAATATATTTTCTGATTTCCACCTTTATTTTTTATTTCATTAACTTCTATCCTTGGTACGGAAATCCCGCAAATGGATTTTACGTCTTCATCTAACAATCCCTCGAGAATGGCCACTTTTCCACTAAGTTCTGCTCCAAAATAAATTAGCTTGCTTTTATCAACCCTTTTAAATTGACTAAATCTCTTCTTGATGATTGGCATGATTTTTCTATATTTGGTAATAAATTCATCAATCCCTAATTTTTTTTCATAAACCTCAACACATAATGTCGGATATCCTTGCAAAGCAAAATGAGCACCCCAATGCTCAAAAAATGGGTATTTCTTATCTCTCCTTGGAATCACTATTACACCCGGCATTATATCAGAATCAGTAAAGTCCGTGGATGTATAATAATAGCCCTTGAGTTTTTGATTTTCAGGAGTAATGATTTGTATTTTATCAATAATTATATTGTCTGTATATACCCGCCCCCATCTATTATGAATCTGATCATGACTCATTTTTTTAATTCGGATAATGAAATAGACAAAAAAACCAAGGAAAATCATGAATAATATCCAAAATAGCCAAATCATATAAAATCCTCACTTAATAATGGAAAATATTTTCATTTTTTTGGTCTTAAATCTAAAATTCTTTTTTCTTTCAATTGAGTTTCCATTCCTAAAGAGCGAGATATTTCATCTGGACTCATTACATTTATCCTATTAGGGCTAATTTCCATTTTTTTCTTTATATACCCTGAGAGCAATTCTCGAAATACTTCTTCATTGAACTTCTTTGTTTTCTTGGGGCTTACATTGACAATTAATTCATCTATTAATGATTCTCCCCGCTGAAGTATGAGTTGCCATTCATCTATCTCTTCAAATTCGGGCATTACAGTAAAGAATTGATTTAAATCTATTAACGTACCTTTTACTTTATCAAACCTTACATCTTTTACTTCTGAAACTCGGCTTATCATTGATGAGATTATCGGAACAGTTTTACCACAATAAGGACATTTTTCATATTTAATACCATCATCAGCTATATCTCCAGTTCTATAATTCATTACAATTGTTCCATGCCCTCCAAGTGCCGTCCATACTAACTCACCCTTCTCTTCAGGACCTACTCGTTCTCCTGTCTTAGGATCAATACAATACCATAGTTCTAAATCAGGGTAGGTGTGATAACCTGTTAATTCACCATCTACTCCTTCTGGATGAGGACATTCTAGTGGAGCTATCCTACTCTCTGTAAATCCATATGCTGCACATATTTTAGGATCTTGTGCATTCATTTCATTTAATAATTCCGTTATTCTCTTTCTGAAAGATGGAGTGCATCGATCTCCTCCCGTAATGAGCAATCTTATATCTTCTAAGAATTTCTCAGAACCAAGTGCGGTTTTAAAGACATGATACATATATCCGGGTACACCTATGAAAATCGTACCTTTCATTGATTGAGTTAAACCGATTATTTTTTGAGTACCAAGGATCTTTCCTCCTCCTGTATGGATTGCTGCAAGACCTATCCCGGTCGTTGAATAATAAGTCAACCAGAAAGCCAAATGAGGTGAATAAGGGAAGGAATTAATCACAACATCCTTCTCTTTCATTCCTGTAATGTTATTCATTCTCCTAGCCACAGGCATCATAATATTTTCTAAATCCCAATCGGAATACCAAAATGGCGTGCTAAAAGCAGTTCTACCGGTTGTAGCAATCATAAATTTAGGAATGTAGTCTGGATCATCTTCCTTTTGCATGATATAGTATGCAGGTAAGAATGGATCATCATCTACGGGAGCAATGTCCTTTTTCACTGTAAATGGAAATCTTTTTATAAAATCATCAACGGTATTAATATTAGAAGGATCAATGTTTTGTTCCTTCATGATTTTTCTGTAAGCAGGATGGTATTTATAGATCTCTTGTACCATTATCTTGATCTTTTTATCCTGTAATCTTGCTTGTTCTTCATAGGACATTGTGTCCCAATTATCTTGTGCGTGTACCATTATATAAACCTCTCTTATTTAAAACTCATTAATCTAATTCTTCTAATGTTAATTCTCGAAGTCTTTTAGACTTACATTTTTTGTTAGGGCAATGATTGCGCTTTTTCTTGGCGCATTTCTTACATATAATTCTCAAACAATCTTGACATATTAATAAATAGTTATCACCAGAAATGGGTTCATAAGGTGATAAAAGAAATCCACATTGATTGCAGCTTTTCACCATGAGTTATAACATATAGGATTTAAATTAAAATTTTAGAAAAATGAATCCTATTAAATATTACTCATTAATGAGTTTGGTGTCTTCATTTATAATGAAGTTGAGAATAAAAATTTTTAATCATCTGAAAGATAATCAAATACATCATCGAAATCATGAATGTCAAAAGGTTTAGTGATAAAACCATCCGCATGCGTTTCCAACGCCTTAATAAAAACCTCAGACTCGGGAACACCAGTTAAATAATAAACAAGTATATTTTGAAATTTCTTTTCTGACTTGATCATTTCACAAAATTTATATCCATTCAAGTCAGGCATATTTACATCTAAAAATATTAACTTTGGTTTATAGCTATTTAATTCTTTCATTACGTTAGGAAAGTTATTAACAGCTTTACAAGAATATCCTTTAGACTTAATTATTTCAGTTAATAATTCAGATATGTAATTGCAATCATCTATAATTAAAATATCATATTGAGAAATTTCCGCTTTCATTTTAATTGCTATTATCACTATAGTTTTATTCAATTATATTAAATATTTTAGGTCTAAATTAAATTCTTGAAATAAAACATAAGTTTAGTTATTTAAAATTAAGTTTTTAAGTAATTAAAATGGACAAAAAGGAAAATGATTTTATTTATTAGAATTTTCTTTCTGCGACAAATTTTAATAAATTTTCAAAGAACTCGTATTCGGATGGATTAATATTAGCCTTTAATTCTTCAAGTGAGCTCTGTGCTTCTTCAAAATATTTTTTTGCCAAGTTTCTACAATTTTCTATAGCGTTAGCTTCTTTAAAAAGCCCTCTAACATCATCAACATCCTTTTCTGCCATTTCTGGATTTTCAATCAATTCAATAAGGCGATTTTTCTTTTCTAAACTTAAGTTACTAAGTGCTGTAATTAATAAACAAGTTTTCTTTCCTTCCCGGATATCTCCATCAGTAGGTTTTCCCAAGATTTTCTCATCACCAAAAGTTCCTAAGATGTCATCAATTATCTGGAAAATTATTCCTAAATTCATTCCATAAGTAGCAAGTAATTTTCTGTTTTTTTCATCAACTTTTGCATAATTAGCTCCTATTAAAATGGATTTTTGAATTAAGGCTCCCGTTTTTAATGATATCATATTAATGTATTCTTCAATCGTTAAGTCTGTTTGATTCACCATATCAACTTCAATCAATACCCCATCTGAAATCTCGATATATGCATTTTGGTAATATTCTATGGCTCGTAAATTTAATTCTTTCTCAAATTCATTAAAAAAATAAGCTTCAAGTCCCATAAAGAAGGCGGAATCTCCTCCAATTATACCAATATTAGTTCCAAAATCCTCAGCAACCATTTTTTTTAAGTCATATTTCTCATGATATTGCCTGAACCTATAATGGAAAGCAGGTTTTCCCCTCCTAAAATCATCTTTATCTATTATATCATCATGAACCAATGACGCATTATGTAAGAATTCCGTGCCAACAGAAGCCATAAAAATCTTATCATCGCCCCCATTCGTGAAGGCGTTATAAGTGGCGATACAAAGTAACGGTCGAATTCTTTTTCCTCCAGATAAGAAATAATCTTTTAATTCTGAATAGTAATCCTTAAGAAAACTATTATCTACAGCATTTAATTTCCTATCATAGATCTTTTTAATAGCTTCATTAATTTTAGGAATAAATTTCGCGGCATATAGTTTAAAATCCATAATTTTTACCTCTCACAATAATTTCTTCATTATAATTTCTGAACTTCTGTGATTTTCCCACAGCGAAAGGAATTTCTTTAAATTTTCATCACTTTGGAAGATTTTATCCCGGGCTTCTCGCTTTGCCTTTAACACCTTTAGAAATCTCCTTTCTAATACTTTTTCATATTCTGTGCCTAAATTTTCCAATTTATCTCTTTTTTCACACTTATTAATTGCTTCTATAGCAAATTGTCCTGACATCATAGCATAAGGGATACCTTTTCCACTTATCGGATCTACAATCCCTCCTGCATCACCTATAGCAAATACTTTATCTTCATAAAGCTTGGGTCTTAGTCCAACTGGAATTAAATGAGGCTTGTTTATTTCCAAATTAGAATTCTTTAGTGCCTCTTTTACCATATCTAACGAAGTAAATTTTTTAAATTCTTCTCTTGAATTTTTAACCAAGTTGATTTGGTTACCCCAACCTACCGTGATCGTCTCTGTCTTAGGAAATAACCAAGCATATCCAACAGGAATGAGATCTTTTATACCAAAAAATAAATGAACCGTGTCAGGACCAAGAACTTTATCGATATACGCCTTGGTCGTTTTCATTTCTTGAGTGATTGTTAGGATTACATCTTCACTTCTGAAATAAGGCCAGTTTAAAATCTTTAAGGTTGGTGAAGCTGCTCCATCGGCAGCAATAACATAATTAGCATTATACTTACCTTTTTTAGTAGTAATTTCATATTTATTTGCATTTTTTTCAATTTTAATAAAAAGTTCTTGCTCTTTTAAGATTGCTCCACTCTCTAATGCCATATCTGTTAAGAATTTATCGAAAGTACTACGCCATACCACGGCTCCTTTACCCTTCTTTGAGAAAGTTTGTCCATCGACGTGATGTAATTCTAATGATTCAATCACGCGGGCAATCTTATCTTCAGGATAATCTATCTCTTCCACTAACTCCCAAGCTAATGCACCTCCACAAGCCTTATATCTTCCTTTCTCAGAGAGCTTCTCTTTATCAATAATACACGTAGAATATCCCTTTTCAGCAGCAACTTTAGCAGCCACTGATCCTCCTGGACCAGCACCAATTATCATAACATCAAAAGAGTTTTTACCATTTCCCATTCTTGATCAATTTAATATTTTTATTCTTAATCAAAAAAAATCAAAATCTAATTAAAACTCTTTTAATTTAAAATTGCTTAATTATAAAAAATTCTCATTTTTTTAAGATGGGATATAATATTTTTAATAAAAAAATATGGATCTTGCCTTTAGGTTTCACATTTTAATTGAAACGAACCTTTGAAAATTCATTATCTCACTATTTACCTTTATGAATTTAAATAGTTCTGTAGAAATCTTATACTTAAAAAAACTCATATTTATAAAAAAAAATAATATAAAAGAAGAGGTGTGTGAAAAATCGATTATACATCATATAAGCAAAAATATAGGAAACAAGAAAAAAAAAATGAGATAATCGCATGTGTTTTCATTTTATTTTTTTTTTTAATAATATTTTATTGTGTAATTACTGGTATTATTGATTTAAGATGTGGTTTTTCTGATGATTTGAGTTGTGGGGGTAATATATATTATGATGAATTAGGGATTGTAATTGATGACAATGCAAAAGGGCAATATACTCATAATTGGGAATGGGCCTCTAATCAAGAATTGTGTTATGGGTCAGGTACCATAAACGATCCTTACATCATTGAAGATATCACTATAGATGGAAGTAATTATGGAAGTTGTATTAGGATTAGGAATTCGAATGCACATTTTATAATAAGGAATTGCACGTTTATTAATTCAGGAAATAGCTGGGATGATTCTGGAATTCAATTATGGAATACTGAGAATGGAAAAATAGTAAATAATTTTTGCTCCTTTAATAAATTCGGTATTAATCTTCAGTGGAATTGTAAAAATAATCTCATTATAAATAATACACTGAATTTCAATAGCAGGGATGGGATAAAAATTTATTGTAGTAATAATAATACTATTTATGGAAATAAAGCCGAATATAATTATAACGGGATATCAATAATATGCAGCATTAATAACACCGTATCAGGTAATTTGATGAGAAAGTGTGGTCTAAGGATAACATCATCACAAAATCTTATTGATAATACGAATTTAGTTAATGATAAATATTTATATTATTATGAAAATCAAAATAATTTAGGTTCCAATAATTTTTCAAATGCTGGACAAATAATATTAATGAATTGTAGCGACTCAGTCATATCAAACTTGGATCTTTCTTACACTTCAGTTGGTATTTCTTTACATTATTGTAGTAATAATAAAATTTCAGGAATTAATGCAAATTACAATAATTGGGTTGGTGTTTATTTAGGAGCCAGTCATAATAATAAACTTTCCCAAAACACGGTAAATCACAATGATCTGGGAATATATATATCCGCTAGTACTAATAATATGATTTCTGAGAATGAAGCATATTGGAATAAAAGGGCAGGATTATATTTAATCGGTTGTAAAGAGAATTATGTTTTTAAAAATAAAGCAAATGAGAATCATGGAAATGGTATGGAACTAATCAGTTGTAGTAATAATCTTATTGCTGAAAATATTGCGAATAAAAATAATAGAGATGGATTCAATCTTGGATATTATGGTTCTTTTGATAATAATATCTCTGGAAATATTGTAAATCAAAATGGCCAAAATGGTATAAAATTAATAGGAAGTCATTCTAATACAATAACAGGGAATATTGCGAACTTTAATAATATTGCGGGGATTCAGGTTTCCCAAGGTAAATATAATAACATTTCTGAAAATATAGTTATAATGAATGGTCATGGGATTTTCTTAAACGAGGGAAGTAAAAATATAATTTATAGAAATATAGCAAAATACAATGATATTGGTATATATATTTTCCATAGTTATGATTATTATATTATAGAAAATATCTTACTTTACAATGATGAAAATATTAGATACGGGCCTGATTATCCACTCCCTCGTGGTCCTGAACCACCAATAATGATAATAATACTTTTAATTATTATTACAGCATTTATTATTTTTTCAAGTTTATTGCTAGCAATCTCAAAAGAGAAAGGATTTTCAAAGAGTCCAAGCCCTAAAAAGAATAATGCTTCTTTACAATCAGAAATCCGAGAATATATAACTTCTAAAGTTGTCAAATGTTCTCGATGTGATACAATGTTAAGAATGGATAGTTTATTTTGTCATAAATGTGGCAAACCTAAAAATACAAATGCCCGATTTTGTCCATTTTGTGGTATTACTAAGTCAAAAGATAATACCTCTTGTCATAACTGTGGAAACCTATTGAAAACCTAAAAATTTAATATTCAAGAAGATAATCATTATCGTAGATGAGAGACTAAAAATTTATTGAAATAAAAAAAAAGAAGTATGGAATTATGAAAGAAAAATCCAAGCAAAAAATTAGGATAACCGTTGTTTTCATTATTCTTATTATCATCTTTATAAATATCCCAATCAATATTCTCCAATATAAATTTAAATTGAATGATAATGATTATAAGGATAAAAATTCTAATAATCTTAATTATCTTCCGATCGTAACAGACTCTCCTGGTAATTTCACGTTATCTTATAATGAATATGAAGTAAAAAAATACAAATCATTTAATATATATTGGACAAATTCAAGTGGAGCTGATAATTACTCCATTTATGAATCCGATGAATATATCACTGAAATAAATGGAAATACGGATTTAATAAAAAACGGCATTAAAGCTCTTTTTTATAAAATTTCTTATAAGAATTATAGCACGAATTATTATATCGCTGTGGCATACAATGAAACTGGAAATATCACATCGAATTGTATTAGAATCAACTCCGATTGGGCGGAAAAAGCATTGTTGATGACCGAAATGGGAATTTCTATTTATTTTTTAGTAATCCTTATTATTATTTTTGGATTAATTTTTTCCCTTTCAACTATCCTATCAAGTCATTTAAAGCAATCTAGATTAAAAGAATATCGTCCTAAGGAAAAAAGGAAACCAAAAAGTATTCAGAAAATAGAATCTTCAAATAGATATAAAAACAGCATCAAATCATCAAGAGAATTATTAGATGAAAATACCGATAATAGGGCTTTACTTGAACAATTAAAGACTCAAGAATCCCAAGAAAACATTGAATTAAAAAAGAAAATCGAACTCACGTCAATTTCAGAAGATTTTCTTAAAAGAGTAGATAAATTCAAGTGGAAAAATGAAGGAGGGAAGCTTCAATTCATTCGGGAGATGTTAACCTTAACTCCTGAGGAAAGAGAAGATATTTTAGATTATATGTTCCAAAAGGCTGAAAAAAAGGATTTTTCTTCTTAATTAATGGAGGTACAACTGAACTTGGCTGAAAATATTTTGAAGCACGAGCAAAAAGTTCTTTTCATTGTTCAGGAGTATCTTAATAAGAATAGATTTTTTATGATCGATGATATTATTCCCTTTATCAATGTCCGGCTAAAAGAATTTTCAATAAATCTAAACCAAGTAGGAATAAGGAAAATTCTTAAATCACTAATAAAAAAGAAAATGATCTTAGAAAAATCAAAATTTATTAGAGATGATGTTTTAAATAATGAAAATAGGAAAAAGATTTACAATTTCATTCAGCGAAGCCCTGGAATATACTTTAACGCTATAGCTAAAAATCTACATTTAAGTAATTACATTTTGGCATGGCATATTAAAACTCTAATCAATTTCATTTTCATAAGAAGCAAAAATATAGATAAACATGAAGTTTTTTTTGATTTCAATCTTAAATCAGATAATGATGAGATTTTAGCCTTCTTATCAAAAGAGAAATCCAAGAAAATCATAATGTATCTAATGAAACATCAAGATGGTTTCTCGAAAACTCACCTTTCAAGAGAGCTGAAAATGCACTCAACCACAGTTTCAAATTACGTGGAAAAACTTGAAGAAAATGGAATCTTGTTAAAAAAAAAATTGTCTAATAAAACTCTCTACTTCTTGAATGAAAGATATTATTATGAAATTCTTAGAAAATAAAAAAAAGAATTATTTTATAACTTACAGCCACAGAATATACAAAATGTACTATTCCATTCATTTTTAATCTTACAATTTACACAATTTTTATATTCTTTTACTTCTCTTCTTTCCTTTAAGTCATTATTTGTTTTTTTATAAATACTCTGGATTTCAATTACATTTCCGCATTTATGACAAAATATAACATCCTTTATCTTATTCATACCGCAATATTGACAATATCGAACGATAGATTTTAATACTTTTTCTTTTTTTTGATGAACTGGTTTAATTTCTTTCGAATTACTAACCTCGGAGTTAATATTATAGAGCCTTGAATTTACAGTATAATGCAATTTCTTTATTCTATGTTCTATATTACCAAGATAAATCCTATTTTGCTTAATGTCTTCCATTATTTGATTGAATTCTGCAGCTTTTTTTATTTTATAGATAATATATGAGATTATAGAAATAAGAAAAAATAAAGGAAATATGAAAAGAATGGGATAAAATATTATAGATGTTATAGCTTCATTCACCTTTTTTTATTTATTATTTTTCCTTAATTCATTAACGAATTATCACCTATTTAAAACCATGAGGGAAGAAAGTGAGGTGATATTATGATAAAAAAGAGAAAAATTCTATAAAATTTCTAAAAATATCCAACTTGCACATCAAGTTTTTCATCAAATAATTTTCCAAAATGGGTTTTTTATTTGAATCATTAATATGGATTTATTTTTCATCGCAGTCTTCAGATTTTTGAAGATTTAATTTTATGAAACCTGCTTCTTGTACATTTCTCTGGTCGGATTTAATCGATCTATGAACTTGTGCTAAATATTTTATTGCTTCTCTTTTTCCATCGAGAATGTTATTGAATAATTCTTTCTTGTTATCTCCCCCCGATAAGGTCAAAGCTGTTTGAAAGGATTGTTCTGGTTCTAATGTTTTAAATTCAATCTGTTGAGCTGATAAGATTTCTCCTGAACCTTCGTATAATGTATTTGATAAATTAAATCTCTCTTTTCCTATTTTAAAATCTCGGACTAAATTCGTTTCATGATGAGTTGATTTAGAAATTGTTGAAAATCCCGCATGCAATCCGCTTTTATCATATTGATAAATAATATCATTTTCTACATCATAACCAGATAAATCATTGTTAAATCCCTCAAGACCATTTAAGTCAAGGTCAAATATGAAAATCATTGAAAAATCAATTAGATCTAGGTCAGAATTATTTTTTAAAGTAAAGTATGTATTTATATAATGTGCTTTTCCTCTACGTAAAAAATTATCAATATAAACTCGGATTTTATATTTCCCATTTCTAAATTTAAACTTTTTTAATACATGCTCTTGAATATTTTTTTTTAAATATTCTCTAATATCAAAATCCAATGTTATTCTCTGAATATTAATTCCCTTTCGGCTATTAACGAGCTGATATATCGGAGTTGGTTCAACATTTTTTAATACAACAGGTATTGTTTTAATATCTTTTCCTTTCAATTTAAAGCTAAACCAAGGCCCAGCTAACTCTGGTTCTGTAAGATATAATAAGTACTTTCCTTTATACGTGATTTCTTTAATTGAAAATCCCATAAGATACCCAGCAGTGTTTCAAGTAGCAAAAATCTCATTAAAATTAACCTTTAACGTTTCTTTTATACCTCCTTATTATTTAATTTTAATTTATATTAATTAATAAAAATGGTTTAATTACTAAAGTGTTTCTAAAAACTTGTAAGCAATATATAAAAATGCATCATTAACATTCTCTCCTGTCTTGGCAGAAGTAAGAATGTAATGAAATCCAAATTCCTGTGCTAATTTTTTAATTTCTAATTCACTTACAAGCAAATTCTCTAAATCGGATTTATTTCCGACAATAACTATTGGAATTTCGACTTGTACGGATTTTTTTATATCATTATACCACAATTTTATATCTTCAAATGTCTTAGGGCGAGATCTATCCAAAACTATAAATGCTGCAAGAGCACCATTATAAAATCGTGCTCTATATGGTGCCATTTGTGTCATTTGGCCTCCAATATCCCATAATATAAAATCTATAGTCGTTTCATCATTGATTTTAAGAATCTTTTGAGAGAGTTCTACTCCTATTGTAGATTGATAACTCTCTTTAAATCTGTTTTCGACAAATCTTTTTATTAAAGAGGACTTTCCTACTTTAAAATCCCCAGTTATAATCAGCTTCGTAGTAAATTTCCCGGCAGGGATTTTTCCACTTTTAGTTTTAGATAATACTTTTATTATCTCAGGAATCTCAAGAGACACATTTTCTTCTCTATCTAATAATAATTCAATTTTTCCAGCAACATGCTCTGAATAAACTCTCAATTCGATATCTGAGGTCGATGGATCTGCTACTGTTGTTAAGATGGATTTTGCCCCTAGTGAGCAAAATGCGAATTTTTTATCTGCTGTTGATGTTATGACAAAAAAATTACTCTTAGTTCCAAATTCGCGTTTTATTCTCTCCATAGAACCATCCATTATCGCTGAGATTGCTCCCATTACCATTTCATCTTCAATCCCTCCTCTGATTTCGGAGGCCAATATTAATCCTTCTCGGTCAGATATGGATATCCCATCTACACCTGGAACTTCATTAATAAAGTTTCTCAATAATGTTTTAAGTCGATTTTCTATTAGGGATAGATCTAATTTAGCAGGTTTCTGAATTTGTTTTACATCTGATGCTTGAAAATATTTTAATACACCTAACTCTTTTAAATTTTTTTTTAATTCTTGTTCATTCTTTAAAATATCATCTAAAAAGGATTCATCTCCAATTTCTTGGCAAAGTTTTTTAAGTTGATCAAAAATTTGTTCTGCCTTATCAAAATCTTGAGATTTTAAAATAGAGATTAATTCATCTTTTAATTCTTCTTTTTTAGATAAAGAATCTAATAAGGATTTAATTTCAAAACCTTTACCTAAAATATCTGCTATTATTTTTACCATATTATCTTTATTATCTGGATTTATAGCACTCATAGGAAAAGTTATTAAGCCTAAGCTTTCTTCTATTTCTGCAGGTTCCATTGCCCCCTCTAAGTCTTGTTTATTACCAATTATGGCAGTTCGGGCAATTGGAACTTCTTCTTTTATTAATTTCACAAGTTCTTTACTACTATTAATGTTTCTCTCAGTAGAATCTGTTATTAAAAGAATTGCATCACTTCCTTTGATAAAACTCTGCCAGATGAAACTAATTTGCTCTTCTCCGGTATAATCCCATATATAAAAATTTTCATTTCCGATTTTTAATGTTGCAATATCACCTGTTATTTCTGGAAAATGCTGAATGGGAATTTCCTCTGATCTAATTAATTCCGTGATTGTTGTTTTTCCAACACCATTCTCTCCTATTAAACATACTTTTGGTCTTAAATCTTGAATTTTTTGGATTTTTTACACCTTTAGATAAATTAAAAATATATAAATAAATTAAAGAGTTTCTAAAAACTTATAAGCAATATATAAAAATGCATCATTAACATTCTCTCCTGTTTTAGCGGAAGTAAGAATGTAATGAAATCCAAACTCCTGCGCCAATTTTTTAATCTCTAATTCACTTACAAGCATATTTTCTAAATCTGATTTATTTCCGACTATAACTATTAGAATATCGCCCTGAACGGATTTTTTTATATCATTATACCACATTTTTACATCTTCAAATGTTTTAGGGCGAGATCTATCCAAAACTATAAATGCCGCATGAGCACCATTATAAAATCGTGATCTATATGGTGTCATTTGCGTTATTTGACCTCCAATATCCCAAACAATGAAATCAAAAGTCGTTTCATCACTGATTTCAATAATTTTTTGAGAAAGTTCTACACCTACAGTAGCTTGATAATCTTCTTCAAAAGTATTGTCGATAAAACGTTTTATTAAAGACGTCTTTCCTACATGATAGTCACCAGTTATTATTAATTTGGTTGAATAGTTCCCGGCAGGAATTTTTCCACTTTTGGTTTTAGATAATACTCTAACTATTTCAGGAATCTCAAGAGATATTCTTTCTTTTTCATTTAATAATAATTCAACCTTTCCCGCAATATGTTCTGAATAAACTCTTAATTCAATATCCGTGGTAGTTAATTCTGCAACTGTTGTTAAAATGGATTTAGGCCCTTGTGAACAATACACGTATTTTTTATCCTCGGATGTTATAATATTACAAAATTTACTTTTCATACCAGATTCCTTAATAATTCTATCCATGTATCCTTCCTTTTTTTCATCAATTTCATAGTCTACTCTTTGGTATCCACGAATGGCAAAATTCTTATCTACAAATACTTGAAAATGATGCTCACAGATTAATTCTTTTGGAATTGAAAGTGTTGTTACTCGAGATGATTCCTCAATAATGGATTTCGGAATAGGCATCCTCTTTTTTCCATGGCAAATTGGACATATTATATTTAAATACTTTTTTTCTGCTTGATCACTGAGTCCAGTGGTTTCCAGCGTTTTTGCAGTACTCGTACTAATTCCTAATTCAG
This sequence comes from Promethearchaeota archaeon, assembly GCA_016839905.1. Next base: position 27,011 of record JAEOTJ010000078.1, read on the forward strand.
AAATGTCTTCAACTTTACTCTCAAAAGTAATAATATTTCCACCTCGATCACTAACACTCACCGCTATTATGCTCTCAATGTCATTAATATAATTTTTTAATAGTGTTTTCATATCATTTTCGATCGAAGGTGGTTTCTGAGGCAAAATTTGTTGAGATCCAATCGTTCCTGCTGGAGTTGGTGCTTTTTGGGCACGTTCTTCTTTTTCTAATATTTCTTTTAATATTTTCCCTCTTTCCTTATATTCATTACCAATAAAATTATCACCAAGTTGATAGCATAGATCTGTGATCTTGTCATAATATTGAATTGCTTTTTTAAAATCTTCTACTTTTAATGCTTCTTCTAACTCAATTATTGAGGTCTCTCTCTCATTCAATGCTTTTAATATAGAAGTGACTTCATCACTAATATTCAAGAGCTTTGCGATTATTTCAACGATTTTCTTTTGACTTTTTGGATTTAAGGCATTTATTGGATATGATTTACAACCCAAGTATTCTTCTATTTCTGAAGATTTTACTGCACCTTCTAAATCTTGTTTATTACATAGAACTGCAATGCGGTCTGGTGAAATTTGTTGTTTTATTAATTCTAAAAGCTCTTTACTCTCATCTATATTACCTAAAGTAGAATCTGTAATTAATAATACAGCATCACTTCCTTTAAGAAAATCTTGCCATATAAAACTGAATTGCTCTTGCTCCGTATAATCCCATATATAAAATTCTTTTTTTCCAATTTTTAAAGTTAAAATATCTCCTGTAATTTCGGGAACGTGTTGAACATGATTTTCTTCTGATTTAAGTAATTCAATGATCGCTGTTCTTCCAACTCCAATATTTCCTATTAAACATATTTTCGGTCTCAAATCTTGAATCTTTTTTATTCTTACCCGCACCTTTTAATATTTTTCAGCAGAATTATTATTAAGCATTCCTTTTTTAATGATTAATCATGAATATATTTTTTGTATAATATTATTCTACAATTTCTATTAGTTCTTAAATTTAATAAAACATTTCATATAATTTAATTTTTTTATGATCATTTGATTAATGCCTAAATCTTGTGTATATATAAATGATTTTTTCTTATCCATCTAATAATTTTACGTACTTCCCTCCAAGCTGTAATTCCATACGATTAACAATGCGATCGAGTACTTTTCTAATCTAATGACAATTAAAAACCTTATTTTAGGATGTGATATCTAGGTGATCCGAAGGAAAAGGAATAAAAGCTTGTGTAATTAAATATGTGGGTATTATCGTATAATGTAATTTTAAATCATTTAGGAAAGTAAAGATATATATAATCATATTGAATCCTTTTATTTATAAGGAATAAGAGAAATGAAGGTACATTAAATAATGATAACAAATTATAAAGTTTTAAGAAAGAAAAAAAAAAAAATCAAATCTATTAGAATAATAATCTTCATGATTATACTCCCAATCTTCTTTAACTCCCTTTTTTTTACAATTTTAACCAAAAATTCAAATCAAGATAATAGAGAAAAAGATCTAAAAGAGGATATTAAATTATATTATTCGGCATCTCATCCACCAAATGCGATTTATTTTAAGTATTATAAATTTATCACGATTGATAATTCAAAAGTTTCCGGTTCTGGAAACCATGAAAACTTTCCTGTTCTCATTTCTATTCTTGATTCGGATTTATATGACAATGTTCAATCAAATGGCAATGATATTGCCTTTTACAATGGTAGCATTTGGCTAGATCACGAGATAGAATATTTTAATATAAATTATAACGATACTCACGCAAAATTGGTAGCTTGGGTTCGTATTCCAAGTTTATCGACATCTATTGATACAATCATTCGGATGTATTATGGAAACTCCACCATGGGTTCGCAGCAAAATCCCGAAGGGGTGTGGAATTCGAATTATATGGGAGTCTGGCATTTATCCGAGGATCCTACAGGGATTATTTATGATTCCACTTCCAATGATAATGATGGGACTGCTCAAGGTACTTGGACCTCTGGTGATCAAGTCCCGGGACAAATTGATGGGAGTTTAGATTTTGATGGGAACGCCCAGTCTGATTTAATCAACCTCGGAACTGGTAGTAGTTTAGCAATCACGGGAGAACTCACTATTCAAATATGGGCAAAACCAAATGTCCTTAATGCTTACATGGGTATTGGTGGAAAATCAGGATCTACTGCAGGTAATTATTACGGTTATGCTCTTTCCAAATTGGCTAATAATTATTTTAGATTACAAGTCTGCGATAATGTTTTTTATTCTATTGAAAGTGACTCTGCATATGCTGATACTGATTGGCATCATATCGTAGGTGTTCGACGTGGTGGAACTATTTATCTCTATATTGATGGTATCCAACAAGAAGCGACAATAGTACAAACTTTAGCCGCAGATCCAGATATAGCTTATATTGGAAGACAATATAATGATTTTGCTGATAGACATTGGAATGGGAATATAGATGAATTTAGAATTTCAAGCACGGGAAGAACTGCTGGTTGGATTAAAACAGATTATAATAATCAAAATGAGCCTGATGAATTTTATTCTGTTAGCGTTGCGTTCCAAGTAATACCTCCAAAGCCAGAAGACTTTCAGTATCATAAAGTTATTACGATTGATCCTTCAAAAGTCGCGGGTACTGGGAGTCATGAAGATTTTCCAGTTCTTATTTCTTTATTTGATGAGGATTTACATGATAATACTCAACCAGATGGAGATGATA
>JAEOTJ010000354.1 GCA_016839905.1 Promethearchaeota archaeon
AAATAATTTAAAAATGAAAATAGCTATTGTATCTAGGGGGGATATACCCTCTTATTGGGGCCATAGTATTAATATTATGAAGCATGCTCAAGGTTTTCATAAGTTAAATCATACGATTGAAATATTAACAGTTCAGCATTTGATCGAAAGGAAATTGAGAGCTAAAATAAAAGATATACATAGTTTTTATGGTATTAATCAAAAAATTAAAATACGATTTTTTAATGATTATTCTCTTTTAAATTTTAAAGATCTAAAAGTATTCCGGTCTTTTAAAAAATATTTTATAAAGTACACATCAAAGTTTAAAAATCCATTAGATTCAAGAAAAATTAAATTATTAAAAATGGAAAATAGAGATCCATCTATTTTTAATACAATTATGAGTAAATGTTTAAAAAATCTATTCACAATATTAAATTTTAATGATTCAGGAAAAAAAATAAGTAAATACTGTTTAAAAAACAAATTTGACTTAGTTTATTGTAGATCTTATAACTCAACTTATTATAACATCATAAATAAAATCCCTACTATATTAGAGACTCATTATCCCAATATAAATAATCCAATTTTTAAAAAGTTAGTAAGATTGAGCAATAATAACTTCTTTAAGGGGATTATTACTATTCATAAAATACTAAAGAGTTATTTAATAAGCGCAGGTGTTCCTTCAGAGAAGGTTTTTGTCTTAGAAGATGCTGTGGATTTTGATAAATTTGATGAGATTCATCAAGATAAGCAATACTTAAGAAAACAATTAAAACTGCCTTTAAATAAAAAAATTATCTTATATGCTGGAAGCTTACAAGAGGGTAGAGGAATTGATACAATAATAAATGCTGCGAAGACATTAAATAATAGTGATCTTGTTTATATTATATTAGGTGGTAATAAATATAATATATTAAAATGGAAAAGTTATTTAAAAAAAGCAGGAATTAGAGATTATATCTCCTTTTTAGGATTCAAGGAAAATAAATTAATTCCATTTTATTATAAATCCGCTGACATCCTATTAGCCCCATATTCCCTAAAATGTGCAACAGTTAAATGGATGTCTCCTATTAAACTTTTTGAATATATGGCCTCTAAAGTACCAATTATAGCGAGTGATGTAAAACGCATAAAAGAGATTTGTAATAATGATGAGTGTTTGTTATTTAAGCATGATGATTCAATCGATTTAAGTAAACAAATTCAATATTTATTAGAAAATAATGAGTTAAGAGAGAGATTAATTGAAAATGCATATAAAAGATCAAAAGATTTTACTTATAATTTAAGATGTCAGAAAATTCTTAATAAATACACCACTTAAGCAAATTGAACTTATGAGTAAAATAAAAAAGAAAAAATATCATCAGTAAAAAGGTATCATTCTTATATAAATTATGATCCTGAACAATTTGTTAAATTTATACTCAAGAATTCTTGTTTAAGTAATTATGAATTAATTGCGAAGCGTTTTAGCGGTGATATAAAACCTAAACCCTTAAATAAATTATCTTAATAATCTTTTACTTTTAATCCATTCTTTATGAATGAAGATTATTTTTACAGGAATAACTTCAATATCTAATAATTGGGCGATTACTAAACGATGAATTCCATCTAAAAAAATTGGTAATCCCTTTCTGCCAATTGCAATTGTAATTTCATCATCAATTTTTCTTAATTTAGAAAATCTACCCATTTTATCAAAATAACCCTCTTTTTTAATTAATTCTTGTTGAGAGATGTATCCCTCCTTTTTTATTTTTTTATATAATCCCTCATAATTTTTAAATCTCCAATTTAATTTCTTTTCTGAATCAAAATAATAATTTTTTCCTTCAGAAATCTTTTTGAGCTGCTCCTTATAGTACTCTGTTTTTTCCCAAGGTATTTTTTTAATAAAATGATTATAAAATGACTTGAAATGAATCAATTCTGAAATTTTCTTTAAATTTTTTGATAGATCCCAATCTCCATTTAGATATTTTATATGATCTCTAATAAAGAGCCCTAATAATGGTTGTAAGAATTTCAGTTTAAAAATATTCTGATTTTCAGAAATTTCAAGATCTCTTATAAATAAGCGATATTTCAGATTTATTGGATTGATTTTAATTATTTGATATGAATGAGGGTGATCACCGTAAATAATACTTTTTATTTTTTGTTGTAAATGTAACATTTTATCATAAAACTTAGAGATAATTATCTTTAATCCTTTATAATCATCTAATTTTCTATTTAGATTATTAAAAAAACCGAATGTAATATCATTAATTTGATTTTTAATAGTTTTTATTATTCTCATGAATTAAATATCCATAAATTCAACTTATTAATAAATCATATAATTTTTCTAATTTGTTAATTGTATTATTTATATTGTATTTATTATGAACCCTTTTAAACGCATTTTCTGCGATTTGATTTGATAAATGCTTATCATTCATTAATGTTTCTATTGCCCGAGCCATTATATTTGGAGATTTAGGTGGTACTAATAATGCTTCCTTTCCCTCTCTAACGACTTCAGAATTTTCGAGAATATCCGTAGTAATTATTGGTTTTCTCATTGCCATTGCTTCTAATAAGCTATTAGATTGACCTTCAAATAAAGTTGAACAAACCCATATATTTGTGATTGATAAAATATCTGGAATATCATCTCTAAATCCAAGTAATTTTATATTATTTAAAGATAAATCATAATGTTGTTTCTTGAATACATTTATTAAACTTTCTGTATCAATTCCAACGGCTAAAAAATAGAATTCCTTAATTTTTCTGAGTTGATTCAATGCAGAAATCATCGTTGGATAGTCTTTTTGCTTCCTATTATGAGCAATCATAGTAATCACAGGAAGATTTGATAAGTTAAGTTCCTTTTTTATTTTGTCTGGAGATTTTTTTAACTTAAATTTCTTAAAATCTAAACCATTTTCAATTAATTTAATTTTCTTTAATGTAATTCCTTGAGAAACTGTAAAATTAAATAGTGCTTTGGAATTTACTATATATATATCTACTAAACTTTGAGTTAATCTATCAATTATTAGAAGAGGTAAATATTTTTTTTGCTTCAATTTAACTCTAATAGAGGATACTACTTTAATATTGAGACCAATGCTAGCTATTCTTCCTAATAAATTTGCATGAATCATAAAACAGTGTAAAATATCTGGTTTCTCTTTTCGTATTATTTTTCGTAGTTTAATCACTGCTTTTATTCTATCAAATAAGTTCTGTACATTTAAGTAATAAATATTTTTAACATAAGGTTTGATTAATTTTGAAATACTCCCAATATTAGTAATTGTGCATACAGAAATCTCGTATTTATCAAGATACATTTTAAAAATTATTTTTTTAAGCATATTCTCGGCTCCACCAGGATTAAGTCCAGTAATTAAATAAAAAACTTTAGTTTTTTTTTCTATCACTCGTATTCTCTATCTTGATTTAATTGTATTATATTTCCTATTATTCCATAATTATTAAATAAAAGCTTTATTCTACTATCACAGAAATAGTAAATCGTAAATAGCTCTTTTTAAAAAATGAGTGGAATTATTTTATTAGGTTTTTTAGCAATAACTTGTATTCTTTATCTAATTTTTTCAATAATTTTAACTGTCTTTGGAAGTATTTTCTTGTTTTTAATTCAAAAAAGGAGTTTTGGAAAATGGGAATTATCAAAATTAGAAAGTGTTTTAATATCCTACGCGATTGGTGTTTCAATATATCTCTTTATAGCTTATATCCTTGATATATTACAAATTTTTAATTTTTATTTTGCTTATTTATCTTTTATAATTGTAGATATTTTATTCTTAATTTATCTATATAAATTGAATATATTGAATAAAAATTTAAAGTATTTTAAGGAATACTTGAATTTCAATAAAGAAAATTCTAAGCTTCTTTTTATTTTATTTTTAATCATCATAGGACTTCAATTTCTAAAGATTTTACCTAGATTATTATATAATTCTTCATTGGGATCAAGTGATCCATACTCATGGACTTCAAGTGTATTTTATGCTCTTGATCATTTTCATATGAATTACAGGTGGTTTGGTCCAGATTATCCTGCGGGATTTACTCTATTTTGCACCGGTAATTTATTAATTGTACCTAATAACTATATCGCATTTTTTTTTATGAAATTTGCTTGTATGCCTTTTATAACTTTCTTTATTTTAACCATATTTTCAATTTCAAGGAGAATTTTTAAAGAATCATATCTAATTTTTTTCACTATGATTATGGTTCTGGTTTCTAACTATTTTCTCCAAAGAACAGTAATGTTTCTTCCATCTTCCATATCAACTTTATTAATATCCATTGCTCTAATTATTTATCTTACAAAAGCACCAAATTATCTTATAGGTTTTATCATCCCCGCAGTATATTTACTCCATAGTTTATCCGCAATTTTTTTTTTAATGGCTCTAGTTATTTTTTACTTTATAAAAATCATTAAATCTATGAAAAATCGCAATTTATTGAAAAATAATCTTAATGAAATATTCAGGATAATATTAATTACATTTATTTTATTAATCCCTTATGTTTTACATGCTTTCATCGTTTATGATAAAAATGTTATAAGAATCATTTCTATAATAATACGAAAATTGAAAATCTTTCAAACAACGGAGGATCTCCAAATTGAGCAGTTTTCCACTTTTATATTGATACTATTTAATTCAGGTGAATCAATTCTTGGATTTGATAGATTTATTGAATTATTTTGGAAAAGAACAATTGGATTATTTTTTTTACTTGCATTTGCTGGTCTTTTTTTAAGAACTAAGGAGAAAGACGATAAATATAAAGATATAATAATTTTATTAAAAGTAGGATTAATTTTAGTATTCTTAGTTTTTTATATTCCATTTCTATTGAATTTAGAATTTATTATAGAAAATCAATTCTACGACTTCACAAGCTATAGAATTATTGAAACTTTCACTCCCCATATCATTATTTTGTCAGCAATAGCATTAGAATTCTTGGTAAAGAGGTCTGAGGAATATTGGTATTTTCTAAAATCAAAATATGAAAGATTCAGAAATTTCCTTAAAAAACATAAACCAAGAAAATATAATACTAATTTTAAAACCTCAATAATAGTTTTAATAATATCATCTTCTATGGTTTTTTATATTTTTAGGGAAAAATTCTATATGAATCATCATCATTTTAATTTCGCAGAAACTATCCTCTATATCAGTGAAAATATTCCAGAAGATAGTAATATTGGTATACCAAGATTTGATGAAAAACAACGGAATAGTATTTATAGATTGCTTTATAATTATGATACTAAATATTATTATAGAGATAATATCTCTACATATGAGAATTTTTATAATTTTTGCTCGATTTTGAATATAAAATACGTTATATTAAAAAGAACTTCTTTTAACGAGACAAACTTAACAGAATTTGATACAGAAGATAAATTTATTAAAATCTTTCAACCAATAGAAGAAGATAATATTTATGGATTATATAAATTTGAAAAATAAGGGGATAGAATTAATGCATTTTATCAACTATTTTTTACTTTTTTATAAATATTAATAATTTTGTTTATAATATTATCCCAAGAGTATACTTGTTTTATTAAATTACGACCATTTTTCCCAAAATCTTCAAGATTATCATCTTTTACAGTTTTTTTTATGAAATTAATTGCTTGTTCAATATTACCACTTTCATAAATATAACCATTAACACTTTCTTTTACTATTTCGGGAACTCCTCCTACATTCGATGCGATAACAGGGACTTCACAAGCAAGTGCCTCAAGAACTGTAGTTGGAAGCCCTTCAGCTCTAGAAGTCTGAATAAATATTTTGCATTTATTATAATATTTGGGCATATTCTTATGTGTAATTTTTTTATAAAAAGTTATTGGATAAGTTTTAATGTATTTTTCTACTTTTATTAATTCTGGACCATCCCCTATAATTAAAAATCTTTGATTTTCATCAAATTTCCTATATTTTTTTATTAATTCAAGAAATAAATCAATTCCTTTAATATGAGTTAAGCGTCCAATAAAGCCAAAATAAATTCTTTCTACATCATTTATTTTTTTAAAATTTTTTGTATCAATAACATTGGGGATATAATAATTATTGGATTTGCGTTTAACCTTAAAGGTTTTATTAATGGCTAATAAATCATCCTTAGAAACACTAATTACACCATTAGCTTTTTTTAACATTATTTTACCAATAGTTAAATCAAAGAAATATTTTTTTAAGAATAGCATTATTTTTTCCATAAGACTAGTAGCTTTAAAATCATTTGTCCGAATACCTCCATGCAGATGTAAAATTATTGTAATATCTTTGTTAAAAAATATTTTATAAAGGAAGGTTTGCATTGTTGAAAAATATATATAGGAATGCACGTGTATTAAATCATAATTTTTACCATATTTTAAGAGAAAAATTAGTGTATTAAAAAGCGGATTTTTAATTCTTAAAAAGTTATCATTATCAGCAAATAAATAGCATTTTTTCTCTATTACACGAACATTTTTAGAATATTTTTCAATAATTTTATGTTTTTTTGATAAAGAAGAACAAAAAAAATCGACTTTTATGTTTTTATCTCCTAAATTTTTAGCTAAATCTCTAGTAAAATGTGCTAATCCTCCTAAATAATCCGGCGGGGACGTAGAAATAATTAAAATTTTCATTATTTAAAAATAAAAAAAAAATATTTATTGATAGTAATAATTAAAAATCGTGTATAACTTTTCACAATCTATATTTAATATATCTATAATGTCAAAAAACTAATTATTCTAAAAAAAATTAAGTTTTCATCAAATAACTGAGTTTTTTTTCTAAATCAGAGTCCTTTAAAAATCTATTAAACATCTTTTTAAATTTAGGAAATAAGTAAAATTTTGCAATTGAAAAGAATGTTTTTTTAAAATATTTTCTGATTTTAATGAAAGAATCACCAAATTCCCTTTCATAAATCTTAGTGCTAACTTCATGAAATGAATAATTAGGTACTATTTTAAATAACATTTCTTGTGTAATAGAATAATTTGACTCAAACTTGAGATTATTTATAATTTTTGAAGATAAAGCTCTATAACCCATTGTAGGATCTGATATTTTCTTTTGGAGAAGAATAGTATAAAAAATACTCATTACTTTAGATAATAATTTTTTGAAGATATTCATATCATAATAATGCTTAAAGCGATTTCCAATAACGAAATCTACACCAAAATGTACAATTGGGTCAATGAATTTAGGTAAATGTCTAGGATCATGTTGTCCATCGGCATCAATTATAACTACGATATCGTATTTATTTGTTTTACTGAATTCTAAACCAGTTTGTATTGCCGCACCATTACCTTTATTCTTTTTATGTTTTATAATTATTGTATTAAAACATTGTGCAATTTCACAAGTCTTATCCTTAGATCCATCATCGATAATAATTATATCTAAGTCTTCAGAAAGATCATTTGGAAACCATGAAAGAGTTTTTCCGATATTTTTTTCTTCATTATAAGCAGGCATTATTACAGCGATTTTTAGACCAGAATATCTGTAATTTATTTTTACACTTTTATTTTGCGTGTTTTCTGAAAAAAGAGTTAATTCATTGCTGGTAGTAATTGTATTCAAAGACTCAACGCCTGTTTTAATTTATTAATTTTTAATAAATTTTTTAATAAGAAATTATGATAATATTTAATATGATAGCATTTAAATTTATTTAATTAATTAAATGAATAATTAATTGATTAATATTTTTATAAAATTAAAGAATTCTTACTTTAAATACATTTTTCTATCACTTACAAATAAATTAAAATCATATTTATCTAAAAGATAATATAAAAATCTCAATAATCCTTTTAATATATAACATGAGAAAAATGAATAAATCTATATGTTATATTAATCCTGGATTAAACCTTAAAAGACCAATCTCTCATATAGCAAATATTTTAAAGAACAAGGCATATAATATTTCGATTTTTGCACCAAGAAAGAAAGACTTAATAAAAAGAAAATTAACCAGACATTATGATTCTTTAGAAAATGTTAAAATAATAACTTATCCTGTATTACCAAATTCTTCTGGTTATGGATGGCCTATACCAATTAATTTCGATTTTTTACAAAAAAGTTGGAAACTTATGAAGGAAAATGATATAATCCATGTGTGGGTTCCTTTTTATCCTAATACATTCTTTATATCTCTTTTAAAATTATTATTTTTCAAAAAGAAAATGTTAATTCTTACAATGGACACAATTCCAGCTTATTCATTCAAATTATCCTCCATACTTGATCCACTTTTTAAAATATTTTATAAAACAGTAGGTAGATTAGCTTTTATGGCATCAAATTATTGTACTATTTATGCTCATTCCATACTTGAATTTGCACAAAAAGCAGGAATTCCAAAAAGAAAACTTATCATTACTCCAACAGGTATTAATTTAGACATAAAAGAGCCAGATAAAGATATTAGAAAAGAATTTAATATAAAAGAAAATCAAAAAATAGTGTTATTTGTAGGGCTTCATAATAAAAGAAAGGGGATCGACTTAGTTATAAAGATCGCTCTTAAATTGAAAGAAAAAAATAAAGAAATCATTTTTCTTATGGTTGGTGATGGTGTAGAAAGAAAAAAATCTATGAATTTAGTTTCATATTTATCATTAGAGGAGAATTTTCGATTCACAGGAACTAGGAGAGATATTCATAACTTTTACAATGAAGCAGATTTATTTTTACTTCCAAGTAGAGGTGAAGGTTTAGCAGGAGTTTTAATGGAGGCAATGATTTATCGAGTACCAATCGTAACAAGTAATATTGCTGGAACTAGAGATATAATAAATCATATGGAGAATGGGCTATTATGTGAGATGGAAGATGTTGATGAATATGCAAGAATGATAGTTAAGTTATTAAACGATAAACAATTAAGAGAAAAATTTAAAGAAAAAGCTTTAAATAAAATTAAAGAAAAATACCTATGGGATAATAATATCAAGGGATTTGAAATAATCTATAAATCCGCCCAATAAACCATTATAATAAAGAAATAAAATGAAAAAAAATGTTTTAGTCTTATTGAATTCCTTATCTGGAGGAGGTGCTCAAAGTTTAGTATTAGCACAGATGAGATATTATGATAAAAAAAAATTTAATCTCTATGTTATATCGTTCAGAAGTGGAAGATTATATGAAAAATTTAAGGAATTAGGAAAAAATAATTATATTTATTTGGATAAAAAAGAGAGATTTTCGATTAAAGCAATATTTAAATTATTTAAATTTATTTACACAAAAAATATAGACATAATTCATACACATTTAATAGAAGCAGACACATATGGATTTATTCTAAAGCTTCTATTCCCCCGTATTCACTTGTACTCAACTCGTCATGGTGAAAATAAATTTAGACAATTAATTCATTGGGGATC
>JAEOTJ010000079.1 GCA_016839905.1 Promethearchaeota archaeon
AAACCAAGAATTAACATTAAATCCCCATGTAAAAATTAAAATAGTACCGCCTATTAATAATAAAATTTTAAGAAATGAATCTGCAAAGGCCATATACCTTCTCTTTAATTTCCAATAATTTAGAAATTGTATGAACCATCCAAGGATAATATGGAAAACACCAATTAAAATAACGAATTTGAAAATACTCATTATATCATTCATGGGATTTTGAAGTGTAATATTTAATAATGGAATTGTAACCGGTTTAAGATGGATGCCAAGCATTTCATGTGCTCCAAAAAATTCCCCGTATAAGTATCCCCCTAAAATTGCTCCCCACCCACAATAAAAAATTATCCAACAAAAATTATATAAATTACCTCCTCGTTTTCTAAAAACTAAAGCTCCAATTAAACCTGAAATTACTAAACATATCCCATGGCCAATATCTCCGAACATTAAACCAAATATTAGTGGGAAAGTGAAAAATAAAAATGGAGTAGGATCAATCTCGGAATAAGCGGGAACTCCATACATCCTAGTTAAAGACTCATATGGTCTGAATACAGCAAAATTATGCATGATTGTAGGAGAATCTTCTCGAAGATCTTTAGATTCGGCTTTTTTTTCTAAATTCTCATCAGGTTTTATGATTTCTTCTTTTTTTTCTTCTATATCAAATACAGGTTGATTTCTTTTTATATCAATTACTTTAATAAATATTTTATCTTTGAATCTTTTAGTCAATCTCTGTATGATAGATTGTTTATCATTAATTGGTCCATAAAAATTAATAAGAGCATAATCTAGCGATGTTATTTCAAACTGCTGTTCGGCCCAATTATATTCTTCAATGTTCTGAATTATTTCATTAATTGCGGCAAATTTTATTAAATAATCGTTTCTTAGTCTTTTTAACTCTTTTTCATATTTAATAAATGTATTTTGAATCAAATCAATTTCTTTTCTTATTCTAGTAAAATTAATCCCATCAGGAAGTAAATATTTCTTTAAAATAGGCACTTCTTCAGCGTGAATGAGGTTTATTTTATCTTCAAAATCTTTATTTTTTTCTTTTGGATAAATCATATAAAATAATATTCGATCTTCTGTTATTGGATAAGTTTGATATACAATTGGAATCTCAGAATAATCAAAGAGAGTAATAAGGTTTTCTAAATTTTTTTTAAAAGTTGTATAAATTTTAAAATCTAATAAATTGATATTTTCTAAACTATCTCGTTTAAAATGAAATTGTTCTAAAAATACATAAGATTTTTCAATGATATTTATATTTTCTAATTCAATTTTAGCTTTCGTAATAAAACTTTCAAGTTCAATAACACGGTTTAAGAAAAAATTAACTTCTTCTAAAGTATGATTGATTAATTCATTTAAATCTTTAACAATAAATTCAATTCTTTGAGATTTACTTATTTTCAATTCAGAAAAATCAGATTCATTAATTTTTAGTTTTTTAGAGAGATTTGTAAAATTAAGTCTAAGGGTGTTAATCTTGTCAAGATTTGGATCTTCTTTTATTTTTTTCCGTACATGTTCTACCCCTCGAGATTTTATATGAATATTATTAATGTTAGAGAGCTGAGTTAATAAAGAATGCTTATATTCTTTATTTATTGTAACAGTAAATAAACTCATCTCATTATTTGACTTCATTAACTCTACCTCTTAAAAAATCTCTCTTTTTTTAATAATCAAATCCTTAGTTTTCTTTAATCTAATATAATTTTCCCTTTCAGATTCTTCTAACATTTCTTTCATAATCTTAAGATCAATGCTTAATTTAGGAATTATATTATTTTTTAATCCATTTATCCTACGATTTATATTCTTATAATCAGTCGCGATTCTTTGCAGGATTGATTCATTTTCCGCGAATTTTATTAAATATTTGAAGAATTTTTTTAAAACTACAATTAAATCATCAAGGTAATGACTTGTATTTTCAAATGAATAAGCAGGGAGTTGCTCTTCTTGAATCAAATTATAATCGATTTGAGGTAAGATAGTTCCCTTGCTTTTTATATACTTAATATTTATTAATGTTTTAAATTGAATTTTACTGATTCTACTGATTAAATTAAATTCACGTTTTCCCATTTCTTTATATGTTTGATTTAATAATATTAGCGCTTTCTTATATAATTTAAAAAATCTCTTCCTAAATTCATAATACTCTGGCCAAATTTTTTTAATCTGTAATATTAACAATTCTCTTTTATATTCTAAAAAATCTTCACCTCTAATGGCAAGATTCAACTTTTTTTTTAAATTAATTATATTTGATTTTGTTGGTTTAATTTTCCTAAAGCTTATTTTTTACACCTATATATTCTCTTTATAATATTTTTCGATATAACTCATATTAATTCTAAAAAGTTGATTTTTAGGTAATATTGATAATACTTCCCAAGCAAGTTTAAAAGTTTCCTTAAAATCCCTATTTTCATTAAATTCTTGATTTATAAACTTCTTTTCAAATATCTCACCAAATTCTAATAAGGCTTTTTGATTTAAATTCAATCCATCTTCACCTACAATTGAGATCAAGTCACGGACTTCCAGGGCATTAGAATAGGATGATAATATTTGTGTGCTAATACTTAAATGATCTTCTCTAGTTCTTTCTTTACCTATGGCATCTTTCATAAGCCTTGAAATTGAAGCTAGCACTTCAAATGGAGGATATATTCCCTTTTTATCTAAACCTCTATTGAGAACTAATTGCCCTTCAGTTATATATCCCGTAGTGTCTGGAATAGGATGTGAAATATCGTCGCTAGGCATGGTTAAAATCGGTAATTGGGTTATAGAACCCTTCTTTCCTTTTATCTTGCCAGTTCTTTCATAAAGTGAAGCAAAATCGGAATAAATATAACCTGGATATCCTTTTCTGCTAGGGATCTCTTCTTTTGCAGCACTTAATTCTCTTAAAGCTTCTGCATAATTCGTCATATCAATTAAAACAACAAGTACATGCATGTCCTTTTGAAAGGCAAAGAATTCTGCTGCAGTTAATGCAACTCTGGGAATTATTAAGCGTTCCATTATAGGATCATCAGCAAAATTAAAAAATGATATTATGTTTTGAATATTTCCGCTATCTTGAAATCTTTTTAAGAATGTGATTGCATTGTCTTGTAAAATTCCTATTCCACAAAAGATAATCAGGAAGGGTTCTTCATTTAATACTCTTGCTTGTGAAACAATTTGAGCCGCTAATTTATTATGTGGCATTCCTTGACCACTAAAAATAGGTAATTTTTGACCCCTAATCAATGTAAAAAGTCCATCGATTGCGGAAATCCCTGTTTGTATAATATCTGAAGGATACTCTCGTGCGAATGGATTTATTGGCGATCCATTAATATCTAATTCCATTTCTGTTAATATATCAGATTCTAATAAGGATTTAGTATTAATATCAATTGGTTTTCCTAATGAATTAAATATTTGACCTAACATATCCTCTGATACTTTTAATTTGAATGTATTCTCAGTAAAAAGGATCTCCGTGTTTTCAGATGAAATTCCAGCCGTATCTTCAAATACTTCAATTACAATTATCTCTTCACTTAATTTTATAACCTGTCCCGTGCGAATATTTTCATCATTTGTCTTGATCTTCACAATTTCTCCGAATTGAACATCATGCTCGTTATTCAAAAATAATAATGGGCCTATGATTTTCGGGATTTTCCTATATATTACGCTCATTTTTCTTTAAATATACTATACATTAATTTTAAGGAATTTATCTGTTCAAATAATTTATTTTTTATATTTAAAAGTTTATCAAATTCTTGATTTGGTATTCCTTTACCAATCCTCATAATGTCATTAATAACTTCAAGGGAAGCTATATCCTCAACAATAAAACCTTGTTTTAAGAGATCTATACTTTCTTTAAATAATATAAGGATTATTTTTATGTGACCCATCAATTTTTTAACATTGGTAAAATTATCAATATTATCAAAAGCATTTTGAATAAGAAAACTCTCTTTAATTAATTTTACAATAAATACAATTATTTTTTGATCTTCTGGTAAATTTTCTTCTCCAATTAATTGTATTATATTTTTTAAATCATTCTCTTTTGATAATATTTCATTAACACGTTTCCGGCATTCAATCCAGTCAATATTTATTTCAGGCCAATCTATATCCTTCTTATAATACCAATCTAATATGTATTCAGGATAGTTCGAATATGAGTCAAGCCAATTAATAGCGGGATAATGTTTTGAATAGGCTAAATTTGAATCTAAAGCCCAAAAGGCTTGAACAAATCGCTTTGTTGTAATGGTTACAGGTTCACTGAAATCACCGGCAGGAGGCGAAATAGAACCGACAATAGTTAAAGATCCTTTTCTGGACCCTCCAGATTGATTATCGCCTAATACCGTGACCACACCCGCCCTTTCATAAAAGTTAGATAACTTTGATGGTAAATAAGCAGGATACCCTTCTTCAGCAGGCATTTCTTCTAAGAGTCCAGATATTTCTCTTAAAGACTCTGCCCATCTCGAAATGCTATCTGCTAACACAACAACGTCTAATCCCATATCTCTATAATATTCAGCAATAGTAACTCCAGAAAATATACTAGCCTCCCTTGAGGAAACTGACATATTCGATGTATTTGCTATAAGAACAATTCTTTCTAATAAAGGTCTCTTGGTTTTAGGATCAATAATTTCAGCAAATTTTGCTAAGATATCGGCAATTTCATTACCTCTCTCCCCACAACCCACAAAAATAATGACATCTGCTTCACTCCATTTTGCTAAAGATTGTTGAATGACGGTTTTGCCAGTTCCAAAGCCCCCTGGGACGGCAACTGTACCTCCTTTAGCAATAGGATATAATAGATCTATTACTCGTATTCCTGTAATTAATGGTTTATTAGGACGCTTTCTTTCGAGATAGGGCCTTTTCTTGGAAATAGGCCACCTTTGTAGCATTGGAAAGGAGATTTCACCTTTTGCATTCTTTATCCTATATATTTCATCAATTATCGTGTATTCTCCTTCATTTACAACAAACGTAAGCTTACCTGAATAACCAATCGGAACCATAATTTTATGATTGATTAGTTTAGTCTCTTGAACAGTCCCAATAATGTCTCCACTGCCTACATTTTCATTAATCTTTTTTTTTGGCTGAAAATACCATTTTTTAATTCTTGATAAAGAAGGAATTTCAAGACCTCTTTCTAAATAACCACTTTTATCAAATCTTTCAAAAGCCTCTCCTAAAGGTCTCTGAATTCCATCGAATATACTCGTTAATAATCCTGGAGCCAATTCCATAGAAAGGGGACCTTGGAGGCTTTCCACCTTTTCTTGTAGTTTTAATTTATTAGTATTCTCATAGCATTGAACAACTATATGATTGGAATGAATCTGAATAACTTCTCCTAATAGATTATGCTTTTGGACTTTAATTAAATCGTGAAGACATACTTCACTTTTCAGACCTTTTATCGTAATTAAAGATCCATTTATTGCAGAGATATAACCATATTTAGAATCATCATCAGATTCGTTCATATTCTTTTAAATGCTCCTCAATACCTAATTTTTGATTTTGGAATATATTCTCAAATTTATTTTCAATATTTCTAATATCTAAATCCGAAATAATCTGTGAAATTTCATTTTCAATAATGATAGAATTTTTTTCAATTAGATTACTAATTGTATAATCATAAGAGATTTTTCCCTCCGATAATATTGCTTTAAAACCCCCGATAATTGCTATTTTATTCTTTCTTAACTCGACGGGATTGGTAAATAATTCTTTAATTTTATCAGCGTTTTGTTTAAAATAATCATAATCTTTTTCATTAAATAATAGGAGAATTTTTGGAGGTCTATCAATATTATTAATTTGTTCTTTAAAGAGATTTGATAAAAATATTAAATAAGTAGAATAATTTGCTTGTATCTTTTGATTTATTAAATTATATAAATTTGCTCTTACTTTTTTTATTAATTCACTCTTTAAATATAATACTTTTTGTTTTATATTGAGGAGAGTTGATGTTAAGGTATTATTCAATATTTGATTATAGCTATCCATAAATTGGTTTTGTAATTTAAGGGAACTTTCTTTTTTTTTTTTCAAAATATCTTTTTTTGATTGTAGCTTTCTGAGTTATCGCTATACGATTCATTTTTTTTATTTCTTCTGATGCTTTTTCAATTAAATAAAGCCCTAATTTTCCAAACCTTCCCTTTAATTCCTTTTGCGTATCTTCTGAGATATTTCTCACTTTTAATTTATTATTTTACTAATTAACTTTATTATTTCATTTTGAAATACATCTTGATTTACAATATTACGTTCAAATATATCAGGAATATAAAAGACAAATGGTCTTCTATGGGTTAATTTAAAATTTGCAATATAATTAATAATATCATTTGGTAGATCTATAGCGATTATTATCATACTTATCGAAGTTATTTTTATTAAGTCTTGAAATTCTTTAAGAAAATCATTAGGAGAGTTAATTATTGTACCTTCTATTCCTAATAGCCCAAATAATAACATAATTTCGTCTTGGGCAATGACATGCACTTTTTGTGTTATCATTAGAATTCAAATCCAAGTTTTTTTAATACTGAATTCACTAAATTTTCCATATCATGCTCAAATCTAAGATCCATTTTACTTAAAGCTTCATTTATTTCATTTTGAAAAGTACTTACTAAATCAAGTGCTTTTTCTGAAAGGGCTCTTAAATTTTCCTTAATGAATTTATTTTTTTTTAAAATATCATCCTCAATTAATTTTTCTTGTTCCTTCTTCAATTCTTGAAGTTCTAATCTATTTTCTTCTCTTGCTTTTTCAATTAAATTTCCATAAATCTTTTCTATATCATTCATCCAATTAAAAATTTCCATGTAATAAACTCCTCATTTTAAATTTTCAAATTTCTTATGTATAAGTTTTACAACATTAGGAACAATGTCAAATTTAAGTTCTTTTTTTTTTTTCAATATTACTTCAATAATTCTAAATATCGTGGAAGAATCAATATCTTCAAACTTCATTTTAAATTTAGTAAAATAATAATTATTATATAATGCTTCAAGCGACCAACTAAGATGTTCTTCTCTTATTTCCATTTTAAGATATAGATCTTTAATACCTTCAATAGAACTAAAATATTTCTTTAATAATGCCAAATAACCGTCTGTATTATCTTGATTCAATAATTCTTGTATTTTAATTTCATCAAAAAATAGAGATTGACTAACAAGAAATTGAGCTAATAATTTTCTGTCTATGTTATTTCTAATACCCCGATAAATTGTATTTAAATTATAGATTTCTGTAATACAATCAATGAATAATGAGATCATCTCATTTTTTTTATGCTTATATTTTTTTCTTATATTGATTAAATTTTTATAGTAACGTTGATCTAAAAAAGCCTCTAAAACAAATATTTCATTATTATTATTAAAATAGAGAATTCCTTCTCTTACCGCTTCGTTATACCTTGTATCTTTTAGAAAGTATTGGATCTCATCTAAAGAAGTAATTTCAAGTAAATCTGTTATAAATTCTGAGTTTTCTAAATATTCTTCAGCCAAATAATTAACATATATCGATATTTCTTTTTTAGTCATCCCTGTAATTGATCCTAAGATAATAAACTTAATATTCTGAATTTCATACCAGAGAATGTATTCTTTTAAAAATCGTCTCATTAGAGGGGGAGAATTTTGGAGAATTTTACCAATAATCTTTAAATAAATAATTTCCAGAGCAGATTCAATTTCTTCGATAGTATAATTTATAATATTAAGACCAGGGTAATAGGGGCTAATATAATCAATGAATTCTTTAATATCTGCAATATCCCTTAACTTTTCTAAGGCAATATCATCCATTATTAATTTTTTTAAAAAGTCGATTTTTATGTACGTATAAGCATAAGAAGGAACAACTATACTCGTTAATTATTCACCAAAAATCAAAATTTTTATAAAATTTTTAAAGCTTAATAGATCTTCCTTTATACCGGAGGTGAGGGTATTTTAAATACTAAAAGTAATGCCACGATTAATCCATAAATTGCAATTGCCTCCCCTAATGCTACTATCACTACTAACTTTCCAAAAGCTCCTTCTCTTTCTGAAAGGGCAGAGATTGCGGCAGTTCCAACTGTCCTAATAACCCAAGCTGCAGCTATACCTGAGACCGCCATACAAATAGCTGCGGAGATCGCCAAGGCAATGGTAGTAGGTGAATTATAATAATCTAAAGATGTATCTGTCTGCGCTCTAACAAAAGTGACAAGTCCGTTCATTGTCAATAATGTCAAAATAATTAAAAATACTTGAACAATGAGCAGATAAAGATAAAACCTTTTCTTGCTACTCATAATACTCACATTTTATATTTTTATAAATAAAAATAATTTTATTTAATAAGAAAAAGGATAATTATGCGTAAAAAGATTACTAATTTTTTAAAAAAAATTCATTATGTATAAGATATAATGATAAAACAGATAAATGAAAAGAATTTATTATTGAGGGATATTCCTTATAAGTATATAAGAATTCCTATAGAATCTGCCAGATTCCACTAAATAACATAAAGTTTATTTTAAATACAATAATTTAAAATTATTAATTGATTTATTCACTATTTCCTTCGTATCCTTTGCATTTTTCCATCCTTTAAATTTTACCCATTTATGAGGTTCTAATCTTTTATATGTCTCATAAAACTCTTGTATTTCTTTTAATTTATGTGAATTTACATCTTTGATATCATAATAATCTTCAAATCTAATATCATCCATAAGAACTGATAAAATCTTCGGATCCTCACCTTTTTCATCCTCAATAATTAGAGCACCAATTATTTTTACTTTTACAATACAACCTACTTCTAAAGGTTCATAGCTTAATACCATTATATCAAGAGGATCATCATCATCAGATAAAGTTTGTGGTACAAATCCATATTCTACAGGAAATATCACTGAAGATGGGATGATTCTATCAAGTACAAATGCTTCCCATTCATAATTATATTCATATTTATCTCTTGAGCCACTTATTACTTCTATAACCGCATTTAATATATTTGGAGGCTTCTCCCCAGAAGGTATATCTTTCCAATAATTCATAATTATATAAGTACAAAGCAACCTTTAAAATATGAGTTTAGATATGACAAAAATGGATGAAAAAGAATAGTTAAAAAAAATTAATTACTCTAAAAAATTATATAAGATATGATCTTACAAGGTCTTTTTAATATATTAGATCTTTATTCTAATGAGATTGATCTATTTTATAATAATATAGATAAATATTTTCGAGATTTGATTCAAAAAAAATTTGGATCATTATCATTAGAAAAAGAAAAGCAAGGATTTATTAAAAATCTTGAAGAAATTATATCATTTTTAAAGAAGGAGTTGTTAGAATTAGGTTTTGAACGAGAAGAAATTGAAATTAAATTAACGGACCAAACTCTAGAAATTCGAGGAAGAGAGATACCAAATATTAATTCCGTTTTAGAATTATACGAGAAAAAAATAGCCCCTCTTGTCTATGAAATTTTTTTAGAAAAGATTGTAGATTATCTCGTAGATATTAATGCAGCGAAAATATTGATGACCCTAAAATCAAAAGGATTTTTTCCAATTGAGTTTATAGCAAGAATAATGAATTTTAAAAAACTTTTATGTAATAATCCCGAAAAGAAAGAGAAATTACATAAATACATTCAAATTCGGGAAAAAGTTATCTTAAAATTGAAAGAAAATAAAAATAAAATTGAAAGTTTAGAGGATTTAGAAGATCCTAAAGATAAATTACAATTAATTTATTTAATTTATAAAATTATAGATTTCTTTCATCTTCAGAAAATTTTTGACTTTTCTCATATTGAGAGTTATCTAAAAACGAAAATCGATGAATGGTTGGATACTATTCCTTTAATTACTTTAAAAAATCCCGATCTTTACTTTTGTGGGATATATCTGGCAGATAAATTAAATATTAAGATAGATAAAAAAAAAATAAGAGAATTTTTATTAAATTTATATGAAGAAAATGTTGATGAATTTGAGTCCCCTATTATTGAAGCAACGGATAGAATATATTATTATTTAAAATCAACATCAAAAATAAAATTAAGATTATCTGATGAAAAAATTAAAGAATTAATTAAAATAGAACCAAGATTTTTTGAATCGCAATTTCTAAAAAATTTGGAAACATCACAGCTTGTAGTAATTTTAAAACTATATTCGTTTTTGGGTGTAAATCAAAAAATGGATTTAGAAAAATTAAATCTTATAATTGAAGAAATTGAAAAACGCATTACTCGAGAAGGAATTAAACAATATCGTGATGGATTTATATCATCAGAAGCAACTTATTACGTACTCTTTTGCAATTACATGAGGAATACTCTTGACTCATTAAGAGATCATGAATTCTTGGAGAGTATTATCTCAAGAATTTATAGAAACTTAGAAATTCTTGACTTTTCGAGCGATATGAATCATGACCTTGTGAGTGAATTATTTTATTCATGTGAAAGTTTAAAATTGTTTAATTGTATAGAAACAAAGCAAATGATAATTCATTTAGCAAAGCATTTATTTCCACAAGAAATTGTAAATGAAATAATAAATAGTGAACTGATTGCTAGATCAATCACAAGATTTAGACATTTAAAGGTTAATAAAATCACTGGAGAAACAATTTATTAAAAGAAGAAAAAGAGAATAGAAAAGTAATTATTTACTGATATATAAGAATTCTTATAGAATCAGCCAGATCATGTATTTTATCAGCTAATTCTTCTAAAATTTTAATACTATCTCGGATTCTTAATAGGAGTCCAATATTCAAATCTTTATTATCATAAAGATAATTTAAAAATTCTCGGAAAATTCCATCAATCCTATTTTCGATCTCATGGATGGTTGTAGTATTCTTGAATACTTCTTGTGGTTGATCTCGCAAATTTTTAATGGTTATTTTAAGAATATCAGCCATTTTGATTATATCATTAATTAATCTGTGATATCTTTTCTTTATTTCTTTGTCAATTTTAGCATTAGATCCCATATAAGCTAAGATATCAACGAATTCTAAAGCAAAATTAATAGTATTATCCATTTTCAAAATTAAGTTCAAATATTCCTGAAAACCTTGCGTTCCCATCTCTGAAAATTCTTGAATTAATCGAATTTTTATCTCATCACCGTCTTCCTCTGATAACTCCATTTTATGCTTTTTTTTATTTAAGTTCTCTTTATTTTTTTCGTAATCCTCTGCCCAATCCGTATAATATACTCCCATATCACTGACAACCGAATAAATTACTCTTACATGCTCAATGAGCAATGTAGTTATCTGATCTTTAATCTTATTCATAAATCATCCTTAAGTTTTTTTTTTTTTTCTTTCAATAAATATAATATTTATAACAAAAATAAGAGTTTTTATTTTTAAAATTCATTATATGATTTATCCTACTGAATTGTATAATATATATTTTTTCGACATAACATTTATATAGAAATTATATTGATAATAATGTCTAATGTAAAATCGAAATTAAAAACTTATAATGAAATAACAGGTTTTGCAGCAACTGCTCGACGTTATTTTGTAAATAATTTCTATGATGGGAATTTAACAGTCTTGGGGGTTCTTTTAGGCTTTTTTGTTGTGGTCCTTAAAGATCCTACCCAACCCACCATTCAATCAGCATATATTATATTAACAGGAGTGGGTACTTCAATTTCTATGTTAATTTCAGGAATTTCGGGATCCTATTTATCTGAGAAAGCAGAACAAAGAAAGATAAAATCTGATTTAGAGAAAGCTATGGGGCTTCAAAAAACTAATGAAATTAAATTAACAGATACTTTAGAAGGCAAGGAAATTCAAAAAGCAATGCTTAAAAAAATTAACATTAAGAAAAAGATAGTAAAAAAAAAAGATAAAAAGGTTGAAAAAACGGTCCATGAAAAAGCAGAAAGTTTTGCTGGAATAGTTGTCTCTATTGTAAATGGTGGGGCCCCTTTTCTAGGAGGTTTAATTCCACTAATACCCTTCCTTCTCACTAAAGAAGCAGGAATAATGTCATTTATTTCTTCTTTCATTATTATCTTTTCATGTATTATATTATTGGGTATTTTATTAGGTCGTATTTCTAAAGAATCCATAATTAAAAACATATTTCAAATGTTAGTCGCTTTTACATTAACCATGGTTATTGTCGTTCTATTTTTAGGTTAAGCTTTTTTTTTCTTATTTATTAACCATTATCAAAAATTTTAATTAATCCCCATCATTTTCTCAACTAAAAAGTTTAATTCAAAAAGGTAGTGTAAGTTTTGAAGACAATTGGTATTGACATTGGATCACTTGCTACAAAAATAACATTAATTGATGATAACAAGAAAATGATTGATTTTCGAGTCGATAGATCGACCTATGATTTTAAACGCATAGGTAAAGAAATGTTTAGTGATATCTTGGAAAAAAACAATTTAAAGAGATCAGATGTTTATGTAATGTCAACTGGATATGGAAGAAATACAATAGATGATGTTGATGATCGAATTACTGAAATCACCGCACATGCTAAGGGAGTACAATATTTTTTTTCAGATGTAAATAGTGTAATCGATATTGGTGGACAAGATAGTAAAGCAATTGTTATATCCAAAAAAACAGGTAAGGTTATCGACTTTCAGATGAATGATAAATGTGCTGCAGGAACGGGTAGATTTCTCGAGGTAATGGCCCGTGCATTGGAAGTTTCTATTGAAGAATTTGGACCAATGGCCCTAAAATCAAATAAACCGGCAAGCATTAGCTCAACTTGTACAGTTTTCGCAGAAAGTGAAGTAATTAGTTTATTTGCTAAAGGTACTCCTAAACAAGATATCGCAAGTGGGATCCATAAGTCAATAGCAAGGCGTGTTGCCGGAATGGCAAAAAGAATTGGTGTTGCTGAAAAATTAATTTTTTGCGGAGGAGTTGCTAAAAATGTGGGCGTTAAAAAATATTTAGAAAAAGAATTAGGCTTTGAAATATTTATTCCAGAACACCCGCAATTGACGGGGGCTATTGGTGCCGCATTAATTGCGCATAAAAATGAAAAACAATAAATTCCTTTCTAAGAAAGATTAAATAAGTCAAGAAATATACCAAAAATCGAATAATACTTGAGACATTATTTTGTAAATCAAAAATTTTAATTAAAATATTAGTTTTTAAATCAAAATGGTAGATTTAGAATATTTGATAGATTATTATTCCTACTTACAACAAAAAAAAGCTGAAGGCAAAAAAATTATTGCTTTTATGGGGCATGATAACATTCCCGAAGAATTAATTGATGCTGCAGGATTAGTTCCCATGAGATTGATGTTTGCGGGAAATGATGAATTAATGAATGAGAGTAATGATTATCTCCCTCCCTCAACATGTAGTTTTGCTCAAAGTAGTATTGGATTGTTTTCCTTAAAACCAAATCAATATAAATTCTTAGAGTTAGTAGATTACATAATCATTTCTAATCACTGTGTTTCAGATATATGTGCTTCTGAAATAATTTCAAAATATTTTTTCATTCCAAGAATTAATTTTTATGTCTCATATACTCAATCTGAAAACGCTCTTAAATATTATAAGTTGGAATTAATCGAATTTAAGAAAGAACTTGAATCTATAAAAGGAAGTGAAATAAAACAAGAAGAATTAAAAGAAAGCATTAGAAATTATAATGCTTTAAAAAACAAGCTTTCTGAAATTAATGAATTAAAGATTTCTGGTTCAAAAAAGCTAGAAATCTTTCAAAAAGCCATTCTTTATGGACCAGACTTTCTTCCAGAACTTGAAGATTTGTTAAATCAATTTAAGAATAATCAAGATGATAAAACTAATAATTTAAAAGAATTATTTCTTACAGGATGTTCAATATTTATTGGAGATTATCTTAACGATTTAATCGAAGATGGAGGGGGAAATATTGTATTTTTTGATACTTGGATTGGACGGAATTATTTTTCGCAATTAATTAATAAAGAATTCTTAAATAAAACTGAAGATCTATTAAATGTATTTGTAGAACGATTTAAGAACAATATATATGGAGACCATACCGTTCCAAATTTTTTTAAAAATAAAATTGCCCAAATAGATGATTATATTAAAGAATATCAACAAAAAACTGGTAAAAAACTAGGCGTAATTAACCACATTATTAAATTTTGTGATCACATAAATATTTTTCAATCATTATTAAAGGAAAAGTTAAAAGAATTGGATATTCAAGTTTTAAATTTAGAAAGAGATTATTCAAGAGCAAATAGAGGGCAATTAACAACTAGAATTGAAGCATTTTTGGAGATGTTATAAATATGAGCATAATGGCAGACGATATCCTTAATTTTGAGTCAATGTTAAAGATGTCTTATAATTTCCTTGCAGGAAGGATTTTCTTAAAAAAGAAAAAATTCAAAGAAAAAAAAAAAATAGTTTCTATTGCTCTACCTTTATCAGATCTCGCTTTTGCTGCAGATGCCGTGCCAGTATTACCTATTCGAATGGAGCTTTTTGATATTAATCGTTATTTAATTGCAATGAAGACTGCCACTTCCTTTTTTGGTTGGAGCTCTGTTGTAAAATTTTTAGGATTTGTAAAACAATTTGACAAATTCAAGATAGCGGATAATATAATAGAAGATGTCATAAATTCCATTAACAAGAAATATAATGAAATGTATGATTTAGGTATTGAAAGTGGTGGTGTCTCGAGTGACTTTTGTTATGGCATCAAATCTCTTGTAGGGATGCACGTTTCAAAAGGAAAAAACGTAGATGCCAACCTCAATTTCACTATTCGCTGTAGTGCCTGGAATAAATATTCAGAATCTTTAAAAATTCATGTTCCCAATTCAAAACAAATATGGGTTGATATCCCTCCGAGAAATATTGGTAATTCAATGGAACTTCTTAAAAATAATATTTCTGATGCAATTTCTAAATTAGAAACTCTAACTGGGAATAATGTTACTGATGAGAGCTTGAAAAAGCAATTTAGGTTTCGAAATCAAATTGTTAGATTTTATAAAACGATTTTATATGAAATAGGTACTTCAGATTATTATCCTGTTAATCCTGCAACCTTTGCTGAGATACTTGCATTATTAAGTATGAGTTTCCAAGACTATAACTCAGATGTGGTAAGATATCTTGACAATATAAGTCATCTAGTTAGAGAAATGAAAGAAAGAATGGATAAGGATCTAGGAATGGATGTTTCTGGAACTCCAAGGATTCTTTTAACACCAATGTTTGGAGGGTATGAGCCAGAAATACATAATATTATATATGAGTTACGTGGCAGAATTATATTTGCCGATTGGGATATTTTAGGTTTGCTTGAAGAGATTAATGTGGGAAAAGATCCTGTTGAAAGCTATGCTGAATTTCTCTTAAATGTTACAACAAATGGAGTTGGATGTGATAATAATGCCCTTACTGATTCATATATACGAATTGCGAAGAAATTAAAAGTAGATGGAATAATCTTTAATCAACTTTTTGGATGCCATTCCATTTCAAATTGTTATACAATGCTAAAAGAAAAAGCAAAACGACTAGATATTCCCTCTACGGTGATAAATTTCAATAAAATAGGAGAGGGCGTAGAACAACTAAAGACAAGAGTCGAAGCATTCATGGAGTCTTTAAAATAATTATAGTGAGATTATTTAAAAGAGACAACGTTCTAATTATCCTTTTAGGTCGCTTAGGTGTAGATAAATAATAAAAAGAGAAAAATTGGGTAAAGCAAAGATAGAAATTGCCCTTGAAAAATCCTTAGAAGCAATTAAATTATTTTTAATTTTATTTCACTAAATATCTTCATCTTCATTGGTCTTTTTTCTAATTCTTATTAAGATGAATTATAAATAAGTCATTAACACCCTCTAATTGATTAAATTATGGTAAAATCAAAGTAAAATGCGAATATTAATGAAAAAACGAGAAAGATTCCTTGAATAAGAAGAATAATTACTAATTCTCTTTTTGAGAAATAATTTAAGAAAAAAAATATGAGGTAGCAAATTAATCTCACCCCGACTAAATTGGTGCCTCCCTTTTTTCTATTTTTTGTCGAACATACTTTTTCACATCCACGTCAAATTGTTCATACTGCTTGCTTCTCGCACG
>JAEOTJ010000355.1 GCA_016839905.1 Promethearchaeota archaeon
GTAATTTGTTCAATTCTAATTTGCTCGATACGATTATGAACATTTATTGCTTTTTCTTCAGTTTCACGGAAGCCCGGTTCAAGAAATACTGTCATTTGCGGTGTGGATGGAAAACGTCGAGCATCTACAATCTCAATCAAGCGGGGTAAGCCTTGTGTAACTGAGAATTCTTCTACTCCTGCGTAATGGAACGTCCGGAGAGTCATTTGAGTCCCAGGCTCCCCAATTGACTGTGCAGCTACAGTTCCGACTGGCTCTGAAGTTTCCACAATAGCATTATTATAGTTAATATAAATCTTATTAAGGAAGTATTCAAGTTGCTCCTCTTCCAGCACCTCATCCTTTATCTTATTACGGATTTCTTTTATTAAATCTTCCGGAATGCCATCATCTTGAAGCTCTTTTAATTTCTTGTCCAATATTTTAATATTTACTTTTACCATTCTAAATATTCCTCTATTCTAATTTATTTCTCATCCCATTTTTTCTTTCTTCCAATCTTGATACATTTTAGTTTCTTTATTTCTCCAGATTGCGTTTTTACCAGTTTCCTTCTTAAATTGCTCTTGCAATGCTTCGTCGTCAAGCTCTTCTACCGTGGATTTTTTCTCTTCTTTTTTAGCTGGTTTTTTCGGGGGTGCTTTTTTAACTGCTGGTTTTTTCTTAGGAGAGGTTTTTTTAGCAGTTGATTTTTCTGTAGGTACTTTTTTAGCAGTTGGTTTTTCTGCAGGTGCTTTTTTGGCCGCTGATTTTTTCTTAGGAGAGGTTTTTTTAGCAGTTGATTTTTCTGTAGGTACTTTTTTAGCAGTTGGTTTTTCTGCAGGTGCTTTTTTGGCCGCTGGTTTTTTCTTAGGAGAGGTTTTTTTAGCAGTTGATTTTTCTGTAGGTACTTTTTTAGCCGCTGGTTTTTTCTTAGGAGGTGCTTTTTTGGCCGCTGGTTTTTTCTTAGGAGGTGCTTTTTTGGCCGCTGGTTTTTTCTTAGGAGGTGCTTTTTTGGCCGCTGGTTTTTTCTTAGGAGGTGCTTTTTTAGCCGCTGGTTTTTTCTTAGGAGGTGCTTTTTTGGTTACTGGTTTTTTCTTGGTAGATACTTCTTTAAGTGCAGGTTTTTCTTTTATTTCTTCTCGTATTTTTTCAATATTCAGAGTTTTTGCTTTTAACAAAAGGACATCTAGGTTCACGGCAAGTCCATGATCTGTTTTTGTCGGCTCAATGCCATCATCACCATATATAAACTGTATGATGTTTTTATCAGAGTTTCTCACAGTGCCGTCGTTTTCTATTACCATATCTTGTAAAGCATTGACTAAACGTCTCTGCATATAACCACTTGTCGACGTTCTTACTGCAGTATCCACTAGCCCTTCTCTACCGCCCATAGCATGAAAGAAAAATTCTGCAGGCTTCAATCCATTCCGATAAGAAGAAGAAACAAACCCTCTTGACTTAGGAGTTAAATCTTCTACTTTAAAATGAGGTAAAGTTCTTTTACTATACCCCCTATTAATTCTTTCGCCTCTGATTGCTTGCTGTCCTACTACTGCCGACATTTGTCCTAAATTCAATATATTACCACGAGCACCAGATTTAGTCATTATAACGGAATGGGCTTCATCTCCAATATATTCAGCTGCTGATTCTTCAGCTTCCTTACGAGCTTCAGCTAAAACTTGACGGATTCTTAATTCTAAAGTTTCTCTCATTGATCGACCAGGAGCTCGTTTTAATATTGTATTATCCGCATTATAATAAGCATTAATCAATTTAAGAGACTCATTATTTGCTTCGTTTAAGATTTCTTGAATCTTCTCAAAAGCTTCTCCTTTTACATAAACCTCATCTAATCCCATAGTCATTCCATTTTGGCGAATTACATATAGAAGCATTCTTGTAGAATTATCTAAAAATAAGCGTCCTCGAGCATTTCCGTGATCCTTAATGATCCTTTGTAAAATACTATTCGATTGCATTGCTCCAAAAGAATTTTCATCAATTGTGCCAGTTATTAATTCTCCATTTTTTATCATTACATAAGCATCAAAAAGACAATCCAATTCTTTACATTCTTCTCCCTTTTTCTGATAACATTTTTTACAAAATTTTGATCTCACTCGTAAATTTAAATCATCTGGGAATAAAGTGCTAAAAATTTGTTTTCCTGAATACATTGATTCTGGTTTTATAACAACTGGTTTTATATCTTCAAATTTAAAGTTTGGATTATTTTCAAAAATACCACCAGTGTATAATAACTTTAATGTATCTTTTTTATTATATAAAGAATCCTTACTAGTAAATTGAAAAACACTTGAAATAAAATCTTGAATTCCACCTAATATGGGGCCTCCAAAACGCGGAGATAAAATATGCTCTTGTACTTTTAATAACAATTCTGCCTCAGTTCGAGCTTCTTCGCTTTGGGGGACATGTAAATTCATTTCATCTCCATCAAAATCAGCATTATAAGGTGGGCATACAGTTAAATTTAATCGAAAAGTTCTCCCATCCATTATCTTTACTTCATGAGCCATTATTGACATTCTATGGAGTGATGGTTGTCGATTAAATAGAACTAAATCTCCATCATTTAAATGGCGTTCTACAGTAAAACCTGGTTTTAACATATCAGCGATTAATTCTCTATTTTTAACATAGCGTAAATCAATTCTTCTACGATCTGTTCTAATTATGTAATTTGCTCCAGGATGAATATAGGGCCCATTTAAAATTAATTGTTTCATATCTTCAATGTTCCACTCATTTACATTAGTAGGAATTGTTAAAATTTTCGCAACTTCTCTTGGTACCCCCACGTCATTAATACTAATATAAGGATTAGGAGATATAACACTTCTCGCTGAAAAATCTACTCTTTTACCACTCAGATTACTCCTAAATCTGCCTTCTTTACCCTTTAATCTTTGAGTTAATGTTCTTAAGGCTCGTCCAGAGCGATGTCTTGCAGGAGGGATGCCTGAGACTTGATTATCGAAATAAGTAGTAATGTGATACTGTAATAATTCCCATAAATCCTCAACTATTAAATGTGGTGCTCCTGCATCTATATTTTCTCTTAATCTTTGATTAATTCGGATGACATCAACCAATTTATGAGTTAAATCATCCTCGGATCGGATACCACTATCCAATGTAATTGATGGTCTCGCACATACAGGAGGTATTGGCAATACTGTAAAAATTACCCATTCCAACCGAGCATTTTCTGGGGAAATTCCTAATATTCTAAGATCAATATCACTAACCTTTTTCAGTCTTTCTAATATTTCTATTGGGGTTATTCTTCTAGAACCCTTATTTTCTTCTTCTTCATAGAAAGTTGTAGGTTTTTCAATTATGACTTTCTTTTTATTGCCTCCACAGTTGGGACAAATTTTATTTTTTCTTGCCTTTTTAAAAATAATCTTTGAAAGATCTTCATCTCCTTCAAAAAAAATCTTACGATGAGTTTTTTGCTCACTCATAAATTGTATTTTTTCTTCTTCTGAGAGCATTAACTTTGAGCATTCTGGACAAATTGACCTTAATACTTTTAATACTTTCTTTGCATATCCTACATGAATAACGGGGCGTGCTAATTCAATATGACCAAAATGACCCATACAATTACTCACTAGATTTCCACATGTCTGACATCTTTGACCCGGCTCAATTGTACCTAGCCTCTGGTCCATCAGACCACTATGGATGGGTAATCCATCCTCATCATAGGTATCTGCTGTGATTATTCGGGCGGCAGACATCTTTCTAATCTCATTAGGACTGAGTAAGCCAAATTTAATTTTTTCTACCAATTTGGTTCGACTAAATGTATAGCTCATATGGCGAAACCTCTTTTTTTTTCGAATAAAATTTATTATCTAAATTTTAATTGATAATGAATAGGAGAGATCAAGGAAGAAAACATCCTCTTTTAGTTTGATTAAATTCCAAATTATAAAATCAGATAACAACTTCACTATTGCATTTCAATATAACTAAAAATAAAAATTTTATGGTTTTAATAGAATATATTTTAAAATTTAAATAATGAATCAATAATTAAAAATCTTTAAAATAATAACGAGAAAATTTCCATATATAACATCTCGATATTTATCGGAAAGAATAGAACTTACAAACTTGATCAAGAATCGCAATTTTCTTCTCGAAAATGGAAAAAATTGAGATTTTTATTTAAAAAATATCTTCTTATCATTTCCGACATTAAAACAATTATTATAGCCATAATTATTGTTATTCTAAAATCAATAATTTTTAAATTTTAATTAAAAATAAAAAATACCCTCAATATAATATAATAATATAATGAGTTTATTTATTATCGTGAGTCTGATAATAATTAATAATAAAGGGGATAATTTCAAGATAATTGGTATAAAAAATGAATCGGGAAAAATTAAATTCTTTAGATTTTTTATTTAAACCTAGAAATGTAGCAATTTATGAAGCAAAAAAGAAAATATCTTATTTTATTAATGGATTTATAAAAATTGGATTTGATTTAAATAATTTATTTTTAATTTCATATACCGAAAAAGAAATATCTGGTATTAAATGTTATAATTCTATTAATGAGATATCTTCAGATTCAATAGACTTACTCATTTTAGCTGTTAAAAGAGAACACATAATTGATTCAATGAAAGAAATTTTAAGTCTAAAAAAAGTTAATTTCATTCATATTTTTACGGCTGGCACTGGAGAAGCAGATGAACAAGGTAAAGAAATAGAAAATCAGATAAAGGAAATCTTAGATGAAACTAATGGAAAAACCAGAGCTATTGGACCAAATTGTATGGGGGCATATTGCCCTAAAGGAAAAAATGCTTATCACCCACTTTTTCCAAGAGAGCCCGGAAATATTGGATTAATTTTTCATTCTGGAGACTTACATACAAAAACAATAATATATGGATCAATGAGACATAATCTTAGGTTTTCGAAGGGTGTAAGCGTAGGTAATTGTGTTGATCTTCAATTCTCTGACTTTTTAAATTATTATAACAATGATGATGAAACTGATATTATTGGTGTTTATTTTGAAGGTTTTTCTAAATATCAGAATAGTCAAGGAAAGAGAATTCTAAATG
Organism: Promethearchaeota archaeon; assembly: GCA_016839905.1. The sequence continues at coordinate 5,109 of JAEOTJ010000355.1, forward strand.
CTCTTAAATCCATTATAAAACCAGTCCTGTTTCTAAGAGGAGGCAAAAGTCAACGGGCAAAAACGGCCGTTTTGACCCATACTGGTTCTATGGGTTCGGACGAAAAGATGTGGCAAGCCCTTTTCAAGCAAACACATGTTATTGATGTTGGAAATTGCTTAGATGATATGATTGATCACGCCTATCTATTTTATAAATATTATAAGAAACAAGAAAAAGGATTTAAAGAAAAAGGACACATAAAATTCCCCTCTAGTAAAAATGCGTTAGTTATTTTATGGTCTGGGGGATTAGGAATTCTTGATACTGATATTTTAATAGAAATGGGAATTAATTTACCTTATTTTGAGGGCGAAATAAAAAAGAAATTACAAAAGATTTACCCTTTAAAGGTAGGTTCTCTATCAAATCCATTAGATCTCCCCTGGATTGCTCGAACAGATAAATATGTAGAAATATGCAAAGCAGCAATATCAGAAAATATTGATCTCGTGATAATCGAATCAGATGCTTATAGTAATATAAAAAGTCCTGAATTTAAGACCTATTACAATAATATTTGCCAAATAAAAGATTTTACGGAGTCTCTAAACAAATTATTTATGATTATTTTACCAGAATACCCCGCTAGAAACCGCCATAAATTTTATAATCAGCTCATTAAGGAAGGATTCATTGTATTTCCTTCAATGAAAAGAGCAGCAAAAGCTTACTTAGCAATATATAATTATGGTCAAAGGTTAAAAGTATAAAATAAAAGAAATTATTGATAAATTTTAAAGAATTTTATCATAATCTAAACCAATGGTCTGCAATAATGCATCATCTGCTTCGCTCTTAACCTAATTTAATAGGAGATATTGAGTATTAATTATTTTATTTAAAATTTAATTGATAAAAAATGCAAATTCTAGTAATTTATCCAATTTTTTTATAAGGAAATTTATGAAATTCTAAAAGTTTTTTTGAAAGTTCAATAAAAATTCCACGTATGTTATAATCATCTTTAGCAGAAGTTTTAATAAAAGTATCTTCTTCATTGTCATTCATAAATTTTTTGATCATGGAATCCTCTACAATAGATTTATCATTCACTTTTAGAGCTAAGTCATTTTTCGTACCGACTAGAATTCTTGGAATATTATCCATGACTATTTTTGAAAGTTCCTCATACCACCAATTTAAATTAATTAATGATTGCAAGTTAATTAGAGAAAAAGTCATGAAGATACCGTTTGCACCATTGATATAATAAGGAAATAACTGTTTAAATTGTTCTTGACCTCCAAAATCCCATAAAAGTATTCGGAGGTATTTTTCTGTACAATCTTCGAGAATTAAAGGTATATCATATGTATAAAAATCAATTCCAATCGTTAATTTAGTACTTAAATCAAAAGTATTAAAGCATAATCTCTTTGCGATACATGTCTTCCCTACCGCACCCATTCCTAGTAAGCAAACCTTAAACATGTAATAAGGTTTAGATTGTTCGGTCATTAATAATCATTATCTCCTTAAGTATATATATAATTCAATTAATCTAATTTAAAACTATGTCATTATTAATATTAAATTGTTTTTATTAAAAAAAAAATATTAAAAACCTTTTAAATAGTTATTAGATCAAAAATTAAAGAAGTTTATCATATAGAATCTTATCAATATTATTACATTGTACTAGAATCACATCCTTTAATACTTTTATCTTCTGAAATGATATTTTTGGCGAGTGCGGCTAATTCTTCACCGTGAGTCTTCAAGCACTTTTCCAACCCGTGCTTGAA
>JAEOTJ010000356.1 GCA_016839905.1 Promethearchaeota archaeon
AATATGCTCGATAAATCCAATATGCAATAAATCCCAATTCATATTCACTAAAATAGATAATGGAGTCATTTGTATTTAATTTGTTTATAATTTGCTCATCTGTCATAGATTTAGGATCTATACTATCAACAGATGTAAGGAGATTTGGAGTCCCTCTCATAAAAATTATACTTTTAATGATAAATTCTTTTTGAGGTTTATCTAAATCTAAAAATAAATTATCTTGCTTTATATATCTCCCTGTCCTTTCATCGCGCAAATAGTAAGGAACTTTAAAAAGACCTCTACAATTAGAAATCCCATGAGTCCTTGAACTAGATTCACAAAAAAGGTTTTCTTTCTTCTTAAAATCCATTTTATTATTACATAGTTGATTCTTTTCTAATTAAAATTATCTTTTGTTATTTATATATATTTATCAAAAACAAATAGAATATTCTTTTTCTTTCTTTAGAAGGCTTTTGATCTGAATTATTATGCTTGAATTCTAATTGAGTTTTCAATTCTTAGATCTGTTTTATATATAAGAAATGACTTTATTTCTTAAAATTGTTATTCATTAATATTATCAGTAAGGAAAATAAAAGAAAATTAATGAAGAAAAATCTCAAAATTCTGTTAGCATCCACGAGAAAGAATTTAAAGAATCTCTCAAAGAATGGAAAAAGAAAAACCTTAAATAGAATATTTTTAAAATAATTCTTTCTTTGCCCTATCTAGAAAATCTATAAACTCTTTTTCTTGTTCTGAAACATCACCAAACCCAGAGAACGCTTGCCCCACCCCTTTTTGAATATCAATATTAAGGGGGATTTTATAAAGTTCGCTATCTATGATTCGTGGACCTATAGCATTTATTGGGGAATCATGAGAGCCTAATAATTCTCGATTCCGTAAAATAGAGGAGATTTTATTCTCATAATTTTCAAGATTAAATTTATCTAAAAAGCCCTTATTAAAAGCTTTCTTGAATAAATCAAGAATTGCATTACAAATCGCTTTAAGGTCATCCAATTGGTAGTTCTCAATATTCTTTTCAATATTATTGATAATCTTCCTAAAATGATTAACCTCTTCCAAAATATTAACACCTGTCTTGCTAATCATATCATCTTCAAAAAGTTCTTCACTAAAATCCTCTAGGTCTAAAGGATTACTTTTTAACTTAGTGAGGAATTGCTCGCAGAACTTTGCTAGCACATTAAAATTATTAGATTTGGAAAACCTAATGCACTTTTCTAAATATAGTTGTGCTTTCATAAAATCCTTATTTTTTAAAGCCTCTGAATAATGCAACAAGTAACTTTTTATCTGCTCTAATTCATTCATCTTATTATTATAATAACTACATTATGTATTTATTTCTATCTATTTATATGAGGTTATACCTTTCAAAATAATTCATTCTAAATTTTGCAATGAATTTATTTTCAAAACTTTTATGTGAATCCTTTTTTAAGATAAAACAATAAATGAGGTTTAAGATAAAAACCCCGGCTAAATAAAATTGATTAATTCCAAAAGGAAATAACTCGTCAAGGAAATCATCCTTAAATAAAAATTCTAAATTTTTATGAATCTTTAAATCTTGAAAAATAATTTCAGGGGCATTAGAAGTATTAACTTCCATGAAATTGACTATTACTCTTTCAATATAACTAATAATTCTTTTAGAATTGATCAATAAGTATCCCCATAGTTTAGCTCTACTCTCAATCGGAACTAGTGGAAAATTCAAGGCAATAAGATTATATAAATTAAAAATCTTTCTAATAATGTTTGCTTTCCTATCCTCAAGAGTTATGCAAAATTCAAAAATTCCTTCTAAATCAACCTTATTAAAAACATCTGTAAACAAGCTTAATATTATTCTAGTACCAGAAAATCTTTCTCTATCAAAATCGTTTCTATCTAACCATATAAAAATAAAAGTACTATATAACATCTGAAAATGACTCGCATCTTTATTGGGTATATTATCAAAAAGATCTTTAGCAATATTAAAGAGGCTCATTGATTTTTCAATAAACTTTTTGTTATTATCAATTTCATAAAAATCAAATAAAAAGGAATGCGTCTTTTTAAACCAAAATGTAAAAAATTCCGTCAATATTTCAAATAATTCAATATATTTTAAAGGAACCCAAAAGTAACATTTAAAGTGACTTAATTCATGCGATAGGTTACAATTGTAAAAATAAAACTTAACATTACTTCTTAAATCTTCATTATTTATTTTATTGATTATTTGTGTTGCTTTAAAGAGAATTGGGTTAATATATAAAAAATTCTGATTTTTTGAAATTTCCATTAAAAAACTATAATTTACATTCTTATTTAGATAATCCACTTCATATTTATTGTTGGGAAGATAGTTAAAATTTCCATTTAAAATTTTAAGGGTATTCTTGAATTTATTAGAAAATCGAGATTCAAAATATTCATCTAAATTAAACACAAATAATTTATGATTAAGAAAGATATCATCAATATTTACCTTTAAGTAATTATTCTGGGACTGATTTTGAATTAATTGAATCGTGAAAACTATTTCCTCTATTGTCTTAGCAGCATTATTAATATAAGGCGTATTGATTTTACTTGATTCAACCTCATTATGAAAGTTTACTTCAATTTCTTGAATAATTAGTATAAAGCCTTGGATCTCTAACTCCAAAGATTCATCCAAAGAGAGATCAGCTGTATAACAATTAGGGCGAGGCAGTTCTCTTGATGGACTAAACCCAAAGCATCTAAAAACTATATCTTTCTTTCTTGAATTATTTACACAATAAAAATTATTTTCCTCTTTCATTTATAATTATCTATATTATTTTGCTCTTTAAAAATATTTATTTATGATTTAAAAATAAATTCAAAAACTAGATGTATAACTTATCATCTTTTTTCTTGTTCTTTTTTATCACTACTTTTTAAACATCTTTATCAAAGTCAGCAATCCTTATGCTTGTATGATTATCAATGATGACAAACATCCCTTCTCCTTGCTCTCTCTCCAATTAACTTTTGAATTAATTCAGAACCCATTAACCTGATAAAATTAGTCTCTCTCTCTTTCCTTAAAATAAAACAATAAATGAGTACTAATCTAATGATAAAAAAATTATGATTTCTTTTCTTTTTTTTTAAGTTTACTAGCTCTTATTCTTTCCTTCTTTTTCTTTTTATGTCTCCAGAATAATCCTACTCCAACTCCTCCAGCAATTATAGCGCCTATAATGATCCCCCCTATTATGAGAGGCTCCACGGCAGACTCTGAAGGAACATCACGTTTAATACCATAGATTTTAAGAGTAATTTCCTCACCCTTATTGATAGAACTAAAAGTAAAAATCCAAGCGCCGCTTGAGCCTCTTTCCTCATAAATAACCTCTATATTCTGTTCTTTCCAAGTAAATCTTGCCTTTCTAAAAATCTTACAATCATAATATTCCATATGTTCAATAGAGGCGTCAGGCTGATAAACACACTTTACATTCTCAAATGCACGGTCAGATGCAAGAATCACCTCAATACTTAAATATTCTTTACCATTATCTAATATTCCTGTTTCCGCTTCCTCAAACCCTGATTTAACCTTGAGCGTAGGCCCAGCAACATCGAAATATAATATATCGCTCCCATTTAGAGGTTTTTCATTGAATCTGAATGTATATGGCTCTTCATGAGCGTCTGGACGATAAATCTGGGATGCTTCCTCACGAATTATTCTATAATTGGGATTTGCTGGATTCGCGATGCTAGTGATTGACTCTGGAAGAGATAATTGATAACTATATCCAATCTCACCCTCATAATTAATAGGACTTGAAACTGTTATCATTTTATTAGTTTCTGCAGTTTCGGGGAAAGAAATTAATCCAAAAACAGTTGATTCTTGCTGAATTGTATAATTGACTTTAATAGCCACACTTGGGAATTCAAAAACTGCTCCTGTAAGATTTTGACATGATATTGATAAATAAACAGTTCCTAAAGGCAAGTCGTGAGGATTTATTCTAATTTCATGAAAATCTTCTGAGCTAAAATGTCTAAAAAATCCAGAAAAATGATCCTTGCCAAAAGATGAGAACTTATAAGAAATATTTGAGATAATAGATGTACCATTCTCTATATCTATGAATATGCTATAGTTTTCCAAGCCATTAATCATATATGGACGATCTCTGAATGAAATTAAAGGGGAACCTCGACGAATGATAAACCTCTGACTTGATTCCCCATACCCTAGAACCTCTGCGGCTCTTACTTTCACTATATACTTTCCGTCCATAAACAAGAGAGGATCGATGGAATAATTCCAGAATTGAGGTAAGGAAGGATTATACTGTTCCATT
>JAEOTJ010000027.1 GCA_016839905.1 Promethearchaeota archaeon
AACTGTGAAAGTTTCAAAGGGAAGTAAAATTTTAAAAAATATTATAGCTTTGATTGAGATATGACTTGCTTAATCGGAAATAAAACAATGTATTTTCAAGTTGACAAACAGTTGAGCGAGCTGGCAGGACAGTGCCTTTAAGCCACTTAAATCGAGCGAGCCATTAAACAAACATTGATCTTCAATAATGGGAAGCGAATGGGCACGGAAGGGAACTGAATATTGATAAAGGGACGTTGCGGTGGATGATTGAACGGTTGGGGATTATTGGGTGAAAAGGGATTTCGGTAATGCGTGCTTCAGAAGTTAAAATTTCAACCAAGCAAAAAAACTATTCAAAATTTTTAAATAGACTCAACTCCAATCAATAAGTCCCGCTGGGACGCTGTTAGTTATTTGTGAAATCAAAGAGAATATGATATATGTGGATTGAAGAAATTATTTTATCAGTATCTTTATCACACCTAACATGGTTAGAATTAAAGGTATTCTTGTTGTGATAGATGGTCTGATTAAGTAAGTCAGGATTTATTAATTGTCCAAAATTCTGACCATTTTTGTTTTTCAAGTTGAGATTCTGAATCGCATTTTTTAGGTTTTTCATGATAGCTTGAATATTTCCTTGTTGAATAAATCCTATCATTCCACCAAAGTCCTTATCTGTAGCATATTTATTTATCAGAAATCGAAATAATCCACCGTCAGCTACTTTAGTCTTTGTTTCCTTTCTATAAACATAATCATTTATTTTCGTTGTTGAACTATCCAAAATTTTACACTCAAAAGAAAAATATATTTTTTGATTTCTCCAAAATGGAGTTTGAAACTTAATGTCATCGTAACCTAACTGTATTCCCTCTGTTCGCGTTTCAAGGTTGACCACTAATATACCACAAAATTCTAAATCTTGAATTAACCAGTCATAAATGCACTTTTTAATGTCATCTTCTTTTTTTGAAGATAATTCCTTTTTCTTTGAAGTGTGGGAATTATAAAATTTAAATAAATATCCAAATATTAAATTTTTCCAGAAGTTATTGTTTGTTGATACTCCGGTTTTAACATACGCTTGTTGAATTGGTACTATCTGGTTTCTATAGGTTTCATCTGTTTCCGGAATTTTAAAAAATTCTACACTCATTATCTACATAGCCTTTCGATTTCTTTTTGAGCATCTTCGACGGCTTTTGTTTTAGTCCAGCTTTTCAAATATTTGTCTTTCAGAAAATAGATACAGTGTTCCCCGTATATTCTTTCTCTCAGAGATAAAATATTTGTGTTTCCTGCATTCTCAATAATTTCTGTAATGAGATAATGACTAACTTTTTCAATAGATGGACTCATCGACTTAGAGTCTTCATCTGATTTAGAAAGTGATATTTTCATTCCAGCAAAGCTTATTGGTAATGATTCTTCAATAAAGTATTCAAAAGACGTTCTCACATTATCTTGTAAATAATTTTTAATGACTTTAAAAAAAGTATTACAATACTCTATTATATTTTCTTTTTTAACAACGATATTGTCCTTCAGATAAAAATCGTTGATACGATTGCGTTCTATGATGGTTAAATCATATAAATCGAAAACTAGATCATTTATCTTTTCTTCAATATTTAGCTCATATTCGTCGTTTCCCGTGTTTAATTTTTCACTTAAAATGTTTATTTCTCTCAAAATGTTACTATTCAGGAATCCCGGCATCGGTATTTTACCTATATCACTTTGATTAACTTTTGGGTATGAACTGCCCTCTCTTTTTCTTGCTTTAATTGATAAAAAATAATTTATTAATTTGGAGTTTAAAATTGCTTGAATCGAGGAGTAGAGATCAGGATTTTTGAGCTTAAGTACCCAAATATCAGAAGAAAAGTATATTTTTTTGGAATAATAAACAGCTTTTGAGTTAGCACTGACACGACAAAACAATACTTTGTCGCCCAAAAATATTTCTTTTTTTCTCGTTCTTTCAAAAGCTGAAATATCTTCCCCCATATAACAATCAGGAGATAAAATTTTATATTTTGCAATATTTCCCGGTTTAATGTATGGTATATTGAAAACTTCTGTTTTAACTTTTCGTGAATATTTATTTCTAAATT
>JAEOTJ010000357.1 GCA_016839905.1 Promethearchaeota archaeon
GGTGGACCTCCACCAGGAGGAGGAGGACCTGAAGGGGGTGCGCTAGGAGGGGGCGCTCCTGCAGGTGGACCTGCTTTAGACTTCGAAAATAAACTTTTCAATTCATCCTTAATTCCCGAGCGTAGGGTAGGAGATGGTTTTTCTGCTTTAGGTGTGGAAGGAGCCATTATAGGAGGTGGAGAAGGTGGAGCTACAGATGGGGTTGGCTGTGTCACATCTTTAGAGGCAGATGTTTGGAAAGCAATTATTTTTTCTTCCTTCTGTATTGGTTCTTCTCGTTCCATTTCTTTTTTTTCTGCCAATACCATCTTCAATTCTTCATATACTTCACCAGTATCCCGTCTAATACTATCCACACTCATTTTAACATCTTCTTTTGAGAAATCATCAGAAATCCCAAATTCTTCAGCTTGTTGCTTAAATGTAATCTTATCAGCTTCTACTTCAGTTGCCATTTCCTCTTCTACTTCAGTTGCCATTTCCTCTTCTACTTCAGTTTCCATTTCATCCTCAAATTCAATTGGCATTTCTTCGGCATCTTCTTCAAGAGGAATCATTTCAGCTACTTCTTTTTCTTTTTTTGGTTTAGATTTAGCTTTTTCCTTTTTTTCCTTTTTGATAGGTTTTTTTACTTCTTCCTCCTCTTCTTCAATAAAGTCTTTTAATTTAGTAGTTTCTGAGATTTTAATCTTCTTATTAGCATCTATTAATAATATTTGGTCATAAATTTCTTTCATGCTCTTTAATAACGATTGTAAATCATCTAAAATGATCTGAATTAATGTAGATTTCTTATAATGCCCAATAAACGTAAAATTCGTTAATTTTATAGATAATCTTTTTTCTTTTTTAACATAATTTATTTGATCCGTGGAGATTTCAAGCTTAGCAGCACTCAATTTAATATCACTAAATATTTTTATATAAATATAGAGGTTATGTTTTAATATTGGTTTTACTTATATCAATGTTTCTAAAATAGCTTTAATTCAGTTAAAAGTAAATTAAATCCACTTACTTATTAAGAACTTATGTCTCTAAAATAAGCCTTGAACTTAAACAACTCTTTCTCTATGTCTTTTAATGATTCTACGAATACTTCCTTACCTTTTACATGTTTTATTGCTTCTTCAATACTTTCGAGATCCTTGCTTGCATCTTTATTTTCATAAACTTGTTTTTCTAGATCATCTGCCCATGGTTTTAATTTTGGAATTGAATCAATATTTCTAAGGTTCCAATTAATCTTTTCTTTATATTCTTCTGTCAAGGGTTTTAAATTCATTGTATTCCAGATTTTAATGACCCATGGAGCATATTCATGTAATTTGTCAAAATCGAGGATTAAATCATTACGCCATTCATATTGATGATACCAATTCGCGATAGCAATAAAATTGTCTTTAAGCGATTTTTTATGAGGAAAGTATCTCCACGAATTATAGTTAATATCTTCATCTAAAAAGGATTTTCCCTCACCATATTGAAAAAAAAATCCTAAATACTCGAGCTTTTTGCTATAATCCTTTTCAATCTTTAAATAAATCTCGATTTGGCTAATATCAATTGTATTTTTTAAAATTTCTTCTTGATATAACTTATATATTACATTTTTAGCAATATTTGGATGACATTTTCCTGAAAACACGGGATAATATACAAAACAATAATAATCAAAGCTCTTCTCAGTTTTATTCTTATAAATATCAACCCAGCATTCTATTGGCCTAATATAAATATTAGATTTTTGATAATTTAAAAGTAGAATGATTTCCGCCACAATAACAACAATTAACACAACAATTAATATGGGCCAGCTGAACCAAATTGATGATAATGCGATAGTAATTGCTAAATATATGAATAAAAATGAGGCCAAAAAAATTGATATAATTAATGAATTAAATGCCTCATGTTCCTTGTCCTTTTTAGAGTATAATATTTTAGGAGCACTTTGGACCACGGGTTCAATGCCCTTCTGGCTTATAAAATTTTTAAAATCAAGTTTTATCCAATCAGCATTACTCATTTTTTTAGAACGACCTTTGATTTGAAAATTTTAGAAAAAGATTTTATAATAACATTATAAATTATTTTAGCTTTAAATTTAATCAAAACATCTTTATTTAATATAAAAAAGTAAAAAATAGAATGAAAATCATAAATTCATTTAACTTTTATACTTTTTAATGAATTGAATTCATTATAATTTAATGAATGTAGCTATGGAAGATATTGACGAGTTTCTTGAAGAAATTGATGAAAAGCTTAATTTTGAGGAATTTCTAAAATTCATAAAGTCGCAAGACTATTATGATGGGCAAATCTCTCACATCCATGATATTCCAAAAAGAGAGGCGAAATTTGGTCAAATAGAGAAACCTTTAAGAAAGAGACTTCAACGTTGGCTGGATAATAATAACATTAAATTATGGGGTCATCAAGCAGAAGCAATTAATTCGATATTAAAGGGAAATAATACAGTTATTGTTACATCAACAGCTTCAGGAAAGTCTCTCTGCTATAACCTTTCTGTTTTACAATCGATTTTCGAGGATCCCGCTAGTACAGCACTGTATATTTTTCCAACAAAAGCTCTTGCACGTGATCAATTCACGATTTTATCAAATTTGATGGAAGATACTAATATTAAGAGGAGTCGAGTAGGTGTCTATGATGGATCAGTTGAGCCTAATGAAAAACGCCAAGTATTAGAGAATGCTAATATTATCATTACAAATCCTTATGGATTACACTTCTATTTACCTTGGTTCAAGCAGAAATGGCATAGAATTTGTAAGAATCTAAAATATATCGTGCTAGATGAGATTCACGTCTATAGGGGCATTTTTGGCTCAAATTTTGCCTTATTATTACGAAGGTTGAAAAGAATTCTTGAAAACTATAATACCAAGCCAATTTGGATATTATCAAGTGCTACTATTAATAATGCGAAGGATTTCGCTGAAAAGCTCGTCGGTGATAAGTTCGTGGAAATCAACCGTGATGATTCTCCTTCAGGTGCCAAGAAAGTGATTCTGTGGGAATTGCCTTATGATGATGTCTCGAATAAATATCGTTCAGCTCATCAAGAAACCAAGAACCTGTTTGTATCCCATTTAAAGAAGGGTTATCAAACCTTGACTTTCACGCTTTCCCGGAAAATGGCAGAGCTTCAAGCCATCTGGACTAGGAGAGCATTGCCAACAATGAAGGACAAGATTCATAGTTACCGTGCTGGTATTAGCAAGTCCAAGAGAAGGGAAATCGAAAAAAATTTCAAGGAAAAGCGGATTTTGGGTATAAGCTCCACAAATGCGCTGGAGTTAGGAATTGATATAGGATCCTTGGATGCCACGATAAGCTCGGGATTTCCCAGCACGATTTCAAGCTTCAGGCAACAAATAGGACGCTCGGGCAGGGGTGAAAAGTTGTCAATTTCTTCCTTGATACCAATGCAAAATCCACTTGACTTATTTTACATTCATAATCCTGATATTCTTTTTGGACCGATTCAAGAAGAAGTATTAATAACACTAAACAATAAGTATATCTTGAAAAATCACTTGTGTTGTGCTGCTAAAGAGAGCGCATTGAAGGTTGATGATTTTAAAAAGTTTGGTGTTCAAGATAAAATCCTTTTTGAAGAAATCCTTAATGAACTTGTTTCAGAAGCCTTATTGAATAAAAGAGGGAATAATTATTATTTTAACGGTGATTTTTTTCCAAATGAAAAGTTTGGGATAAATAACCTCTCTAACCGGATGTACAAGGTCTTTTTAAAAGATGGGGAAAATGCAGCATTATTGACAACTGAAGATGAAAGTTTCGTGTTTCGGGACTTACATCTTGGAGCAGTATATTTATACGAAGCAGAAACTTATGTAGTGGGGGAATTAGACATTGAGAGAAAAGAAGTCTATATCTCTAAATCTAATGTGGATTATTACACGCAATCATTAAGGCACACTGATATTACAGTTCTTGAAGTTGATTCTCAAAAGAAATTGGAGTCGAATGATTTAATTGAGGCTAAATTTGGCAAGGTCAAGGTTGAACACGAGTATTATTCGTATAAGGTGATTGATACATTGACTCAAGAAATTAAATCGAGACATCCCTTGGAAGATCTTCCCATTATCGAATTTGAAACTCAAGCTGTATGGTTCCTGATACCATTTGAATTCCAAAAAGAGCTGGAATTAAAAGAATATGATTTAGGAGGGACCATTCACGCGATTGAACATGCAATGATAGCAATGGCTCCAGCCTTGGCTCAGATTTCAAGATGGGACTTGGGTGGGGTTTCGATAGATTTTGATCCCGTTCGACAGCAACCAGTAATATACATCTATGATGCTTTCCGTGGTGGTATTGGGATAGCAGAATTACTTTATAATAACCTAAGTGATTTATTAAATCTCGCGCACATTCTAATTAATACGTGTAAATGCAAATTAAAAAGCGGTTGTGCATTCTGTTGCCTTAGTCCAAAGTGTGGAAATAATAATGAGCCGTTAGATAAAAAAGGAGCTTCATTTTTACTTGATAAATTAATTACCTAATAATATATACTTTTTTTTCCATATTAACATTAATAGTGAATAAAAATGCGTAATGAAGGAAATCTCCAAGTAAAAAATGATAAATGTGTACTTAAGATCTGCTTGCTTGGAGAAGATAATATAGGTAAGAGATCACTTATTACTCAGATAGTCGAGGAAAAATTTAGTGAAAAAGATAAGAGCACCCTTGGAGTTAATTTATTAAAGTATGACACTACATTGAAGGGTTATGGAGATATTTTCGCACAAATTTGGGTTCTTGGAGGGCAAAAATCTTTTCAATCACTTAGAAAGTTGTACTTAGAAGGGGCAAATGGAGCGATTGCAATTTTCGATGTAACAAAAAGGAAATCTTTCATCAGACTTACTGAATGGATACAGAGTTTTAAAGAGGCAAGAGGAGAACAACCTTTATTACTGGTTGGAAATAAAATTGATTTGGATAGCCAAATTCAAGTAAATGAAGATGAGGCAAGAGATTTTGCCAAAGAAAACAATATGGACTTAATTTTTACGTCTGTTAAAACGACAGACAAATTTAAAGATGTTTTTAATTCATTTTTAAAAGTTGTTGTAGAAAAATTGTTGAATTAAAAAATTAATTATTTTATTTTAATTAAATTAAATTTTAGATTGAAGACAGAATAACTTTTATTTTCCTAAAAGCATAACTCCTGCAAAGAGAAATTTTATTTTCAGAATATATTGTTTTTTCGACGTTCTATTAATTCAAGCTTTTCTTGAATGTTTTGGAATTGATTAAGCTCTACTCTTTTAGCCATATCTTTCCAAATTTTCCGATATTTATAAAAATATTCCGAAATCTCAAGGTGATCTCCAAAAAGAACCTTATAATTTTTAATGATATCTATTTGAATATATAAAGTAAAAAGCTCAAAAATTCTCAAATCATATATAACGGGAGCTTTTCCTAATAGGGATTGCCAAATTTCTAAATTTTTTTGTTTATCATCAGTGTGAGTAATTATCGCTATATCAATATCTGACCGATTGGTAAAAAAATCCTCATTTGTACAGCTACCATAAATGATAACCCAAAAATCCTGTAAAAATTTTAGATCCTTTCTTATATTATTTAAGGAGATTGAGTTTTTCATCAATTATATCCTCTATTTTATTCACAAAACTTTTTATGGTTATTACTACCTTATCTTTTTCCTTTAAAACAAGATCTTCCTCTACTTTATTATATTTATGAACCAATGCATTTCTTAATCCGTTCATTCGACGGATTTCTTGTATTATTGAAGGATCAAATATCTTTTTTTTTTCTAATTCATCAAGATTTGAATAATCATCTTTTACGCTTATACCCAAATCTTTACATAACATTGCTACTAGATCCATTATCGCATCGATGGAAACTTGAAGACGATAAAACAATGCATCTACATAAAATTCATTTTCTTCAACTTCTTTGGGTAATCGTGTTATTTTCTCAATAATGAAATCAAATTTTCTTCTATATTGCTCCCTACGATTCATGATATTAATTAATTTCTATTTTCTCTATAAATAATAATATTAACTTAGGTTATTAATATTTATAGATTATTTACAATTTTATAATAATTCAAGTAAGTCATTTCTAAAAATTAAGTCATTCTTAGAATGCAGTTCTTTTTACATCTGAATTTTACTTAAATAATCATCAAGGTAATGAATATTACTTTCCCCTACTTTTTCCTTTAAAGCATTTGCTAGTGAATATCTAAAAGCCCATAATTCCACTCCTTTACCCAGCTCCTTCAATTTCTTAATAACCGGAACAAAATCACCGTCTCCAGATACCAGCACGGCCGTGTCATACTCATTTTCATAAGCTAACGAGACCATATCAATTGCAATTTTTATATCAATTTTCTTTTCAATTGCATCATTGGCAGCAATCTTATCAAAACTAGCCTTAATTATATATCCACTCTTTTCACTTAAATTCTTATACCACTTCTTTTTTCCAGGACTCATTGGATACACGACACCTTCATATAAAAATATTCCATTCAATTTTCGGTTTTTAGTTATAATGATTTTTAATCTTTCGTAATCTACCTTAATGTCATACTTTCTAAAGCCTTTAAAAATATTACTATTATCTATAAAAATTATGATTTTTTCCATTTCAATCAGCCTTCCTCATTTAAATACATTTCCAAGAATCAGCAATTAATTGATATTCAAAAAATTCATCACTGATTTTGTATCTCGGATCTCCAGCTTCACTTTCGACCTTGATGACTTTACCTGTTATTTCTATTTCATTTTTACAAGAAATCTCCTTCTGAGTATATACGATAATTTGATATTTTTCATCTAAATCGATATAATTCATGATTGGATGGGTTTCGACACATGTTGTTAGATGTTGCCACAGTGCCTTAGCAATCTTCCCGCTGAACTTAACTTTTTTTCCAATGCTATTTTTGAAATCAGCAAATTTGATCATATTAACCATTTTTTTTAAAATAATTAAAAATATAATAACTATAATAACTTAAAAATACGTGATAAAGCATTTTTTTTTGATTTTATTGGTAGAAAAGGCTTGAGAGTTATTAAAAGTTTAATGGATCCAGACGAGAATATTCTTTGGGATAAGACCCGTTCCCCTAATAAAAAATTAGAGAGGGTTTATGTCATTACAAACAAGAGAATCTATTATAAATCCCTAAAGAATCGAAACAAGAACTTTCCAATAGGACATAAGGACATCATTAGAAAAAGTGGCGATATCGTAATAATAGAAAGATTAGGGGTTAGTGTTAGACGATCACAACGTCGGCAAGGTGGAATGGTTTCAATGGTTCCTTTATCTGTTAAGTTTTACGTGCTTAATATCTATAATAGGTTCGGACTGATGAGTTCCCCTTATCTCAAATTTTACGGTCTTGGTGAAGAAATCACTAATGAAATAATGACTATTCTTGGAAATTATGATTCTATCCCGGATGATTATAAAGAGTCATTTGAAAAAAAAATGCGTGAAAATAATCTAATTACGGATCAGAGTCGCCCCCTAAATGATTATCAACTTAATTCAACTGGATTTAACCCTCCCCCTCTTTCTCAAAATTCTCAGGATCAAGATCAACAATCCCTCGCACCTCAAATTAGAACAACAGTGATCTCTCGACTACCTGCAACTCAATCGGCTCCCGTTCCAATCCAATCCGAACCTCAACCTCAAAATTATCAACAACAATCACCCCCGGTACATATAGAAGCTTCACGAGAAGTATATATTTCAAAGGAATTTGACAAACCAGATACTACCGAAAATGTTACTGAAATTCTAAAAGCTATAGATGAAAATCTTTATTATGGAATGAATTGCTTATATTGTAATAAAAATCTAACAAGTTATAAAGAAGATATTCATTATTGTGAAAATTGTGGGGCATACTACCATGAAAGTTGTTTAAATAATATGATGAGAGAAGGTGTATGCTTAGGATGCAATAAAGTTGTATTACAGTAAAATATCTCATAGTAATTATTATTAAAATTTGAAGTCAAGTTTAACATTTTGAAAAGAAAAACTTTTTATTAAAAATCATCTAATTTTTTAATATAACGTATTTTAACGGAAATCAAAATAACTACAATTATCTTAGGTTTAAAAATGGCTACTAAAAACGGTGGATTTGCGCTAACAGGATTTAGAAGCGTATCTTACCGGAGTGGTACGGTATATAATTGGTTTACTAAGAGATTATATGACCAAAATAAAAAATTCTCAATGATTTCTAATCTTATTGGGAAACATAAGACCGTGCTTGATCTCCCGTGTGGCACTGGATTTTTAGCTCGTCATTTACATCCATCGGTAGATTATACAGGGTGGGATTTAAATCGTCGTTTTTTAAATAAGGTAAAAATTGATTCGCGTAGGGGGAAAATTAAGCCAAATAAAATTACACTAAAACAAAAAAATATATTTGATTTTAATGATTATCCAATAGAGAAAATGGATTTCATCGTTTTTTGCGATATTTTACACCATATTTATCCTAAACATAGTGAATTGGTGGAAAAAGCTAAAGATCACGCAGAGCGCATAATAATATGCGAGCCTATAGCGGTGAAACCAGATGAAATTACTGCTCATGATAGATTTGGAAGATTTTTTGTGACTTTATCGAGGTTTTTTCCAGAGAGATTATTAAGATTTGTTGATTTCATGTTGGCTGATAATGATGGTATCAACTCATATGAAAATCGATCAAGTTGGAAACATGATGAGAATAGTATCAAAGAGTTATATAGAAGCTTTGGTATTAATGAGATTTACAATCTTGATGATGATTATATTGGTATTTGGAAATCATAATTAATTATATTATCAAGGTTAATAGCTTCTCTCTAAATTATAAAGGGTTTAATATATTAATATTAATACAAAGAATACCAATATTATATCAAATAAAAAAAATTATTTTGTTAGATCAGATTTGAGAATTACTCTTAGTTTATGGGATATTGGAGGTCAAGAACGATTTAATTTTTTTAAAACGGACTTTTTTAGAGGGTGTGCCGCTGTTGGCTTAGTGTTTGACATTACTCGACCAGACACATTTGAAAAAATTGATGACTTTTTTCAAGAGATCCGTGAGAGATCTGGAAATATCCCAATCGTTTTAGTGGGAAATAAAACAGATTTAAAAGAATCTGTAGGAGTTACCATTACTCGTGAAGAAATTCTCCAAAAGGTTAATCAATACAATTTATTTGAATATATTGAAACTTCCGCTTTAGAAGATATTAAAGTAAAAGAACTTTTTAACCGGTTATCTATTATTTCCTTGTTAGATTTGCGTCCCAGACTTGGAGAATTTGTGAATGAAAATCATTTTAGGTTTAAAGTTTTATTATTAGGTGCGGCTGCTGTTGGAAAATCCTCACTTATAAAAACTTTTGTTGATAAGAATCTTAACTTAGATTATAAATTAACCATAGGTCTTGATTTTATGACACAAAACTTTGAAATTCTTGATGATGATATCCCAAATGAAGTACGAGACATCATTCAAAATGCGATATCAAGTTTAAAAAAGAAGAAAAAAGAAGTTATTATTAATTATGAAAGTCAAAAATCCGACTTAGTAATCAAAGAACCAGTAGTAAATGAAACAATAACACGTGATATTACAGAAGAAATACAAAAAGATGATTTAAATCGTAATAAACAAAAAAGTTTTCCAAAGATATATCTCTTTTTAGCGTTTATAATTCTTGGAATTATTTCTATATTAAGTATTATCATTATATTTAATTCTTTGTAAGAACATTTCTACTCCTATTTGATAATTATTATATATAATTTTTTAAACAAAAAAAAAAAATAAATCATATTTCATTTTTTCATATTATTATTTTTTGGTGAAAAATTTGAGTAATGTGGAAAAACTTCAAGAAGAAGTCGATAAAATATTAGATGAAAGAGATGCTTTGGAAGAGAAATGTGACTCTTTGCCGGAATGTGAAGAAGATGATGGCTGTGATAAGTGTAGCACTTATAAGAAAATATCAGAACTAGACGAAAAAATCGAAGAATTAGAGGAAAAAATAGAAGAATTATTAGGAGACGAAGAAGGAGAAGAATAAATCTTTTATTTATGACCTATTTTTTTTACACTTTTTCTTTTTTTTATTTTTAAATAGGGTGTTTTTTCTCAATTAAAACAATCGATAAATGAGTGTTTATTTTCAGCTCTGCATTATAGAAAGATAAAATATTAAAATAAGAAAAAAATAAAAGAAGGTTAAAGAAAGCAATTTTTAATATAATTTCATTGAATTATTTAACCAACACTAACTATACGGAAAGTTTATAAAATTGCCTTAATGCCATACTCATTATATAACTCTGAATCTGTCTAGATCCTCCAACGATTTCCTGAATACTTGATATGCCAAGTAAATCCTGCATTAAAGTATTATCACATAAACCAGCACCACCCATCACGTTAGCAGCTTCATAACATACTTCTTGAGCTAATTTTGTACAACCATATTTAAATTGACTGGCTGAAGCAACCATTGCTTGAGCAATATTAGTTGGTAATTCTCCTCCAAATTTTTCTAATTTTTCATCATAAGTCTCACAGAATCTTAATAAACCTAGAGTTATATTTGTAGTTCTTGCCCATAGATCAGTAAGTAAGAATCCCACTCCTTGGTGAAGTAGTATAATCTGTTCAAATTGTTTTCTTAAATTCGCATAAATTGCAGCATGAGAAATAGCATTCCAACATTCTGCTACGCTCATCATTGCAATTCCTATTCTTTCTGGCACCAAACCTTCAAATAAGTGATCTCTTCCTGTTCCTATGCCTCCTAAGACATATTCTTTAGGAACTTTTATGTTTTCAAATTTTTCTTTACCTAGAAATATTTTAGGTACTCCTGGAATAAGCACTCTTTCACAGCTCCAACCGTCCCAAGATGTATTTATAAGGAATTGAGCCATTGTATCTCCATTATTTTGTTCCGCTGTAGCATATGCTGTAGCCCATTTTGCTATGGGTGCATTAGTATTAAATATTTTATCTCCATTTAATATGAAACTACCATCTTCTTGCGGATCGCATGTTGTTAGCATGTGAACGGCATCAGATCCTCTTTCTGGCTCAGTAATACAAATACAACCATTGCTTTGACCGGTTAATAATTCTTTTAAAGCATCCTGTCTTATTTGGATATTATCATGATGATGATGAATTGGAGTAAGCGACAACACAGTAGCTCCAGTAGCCATATTAAATTGAGGGTCAAACATATCTAAAGCTAATGATAGCATTAATTCTGATGCTGCCCCATAATTTTTCCAAGGTAGATCAATATAATCATAATTATAATTCCGTGTAATATAACCTTGCTTACCGAAAGCTCCCACCCAATCATAGATATTTTCATCAGGACCATGAGTGATATTATTCTTTTTTTCAAAACGCATGCAGAATCGCTGTAATTTTTTAAGATAATTCATGTCTTTCTGTTTCAAATATGGCATTAAGTTATTATTCAAGAAATTATATCGATTTTTTAAACTTAATTTTTCAAGAATTTCGTCATTAATAGCTTGTGCTAAATATCTAGTTTTCTTTTCTTCTTCTAACATCTATGTCACTTAATTTTATTTTAATTTCATTAGATTGATTTTATACATAAGAGAATATGCTTTTATTTATATTATTTTTTAATTAATAAGCTAAATGATTTTTAGAAGAAAAGATTTTATCTAATAATTAAGTTATAATCCTTCTATTTTCCTTGATACGCTTTAATCTTATATCTTTTTTAAGATATTATTCTTTTTTTGAATTTTTTTCTTGATTTTCTTTTTCAAGATAAAATTGTATTATTTTTTCGTTAGGTGGTTTTTTTTCTATTATTTTTAAGGTGTCTTCTATACTTAGGAAAACATTATGATAATCTTCATGATCTTCTTTTTCTTCTTTTTCTTCTTTTTCACTCATATTTATTACCTAAATTAGCATTAAATTAAAAATTTTTTATATAAAATTTTATAATTTTTTTTTTAACAGATTAATTTTCGCAGTCTATTTGAAAATTTTTTTGAAATTATCAATCCTGTTTCAAAAGGACAATTTTTTTTGAATTGAATTACAGACATATAAGAATCAATTCCAACTAGGCTTAAAATACCGAAATCTTCTAGTGTAATTAATTCATTAATTTTATTATTACCTACAATAAAACGCCCTTCAAGAAGTCTAATAATCTCAGAAAGAACGTTTGGATTTAAAAATGAAACGATAATCCTTCCAGTCTGCGTTAATAAAGCAGAAGATATGACAAAAGAAGAAAATGTATGAAGTTCATTAAAAATATTTAATAAATCCTTCTGAACTTCTTCTGAAATTAGCTTTTTGCTTACTTCCAAAATACTCTGAATATTTTTCTCAAAATCAAGAAATTCTGAGATTTCTCCATTAAAATTGTCTGTTAATGATTCCAAATTAAATCTTTCTAAGAATTGCTTCTTTATTTCTCTTAATTGGCTCCTAAGCTCAACTAAATTATCTGTTCTATCGCTAAATAATGCAAATAATAATTCTTCATTTTTAATTTTCTCTATTTCGAATATGAATCTGAAAGGTCCAACTTCGATCTCTGATAATTTTTCAGTTTTTAAAGTTTCTTTTACAAAGCTAAAGATAGCACTCAAAAATCCGCTAGTAGAATTAACGTTAAAAATATCTTCATATGTCTTATAGAAGATTAATTC
This sequence comes from Promethearchaeota archaeon, assembly GCA_016839905.1. The sequence continues at coordinate 12,838 of JAEOTJ010000357.1, forward strand.
TCCAGTGTTCTTCATGATAAAGATATTTTTAATCATATTCTTTAAAAAATTTTATATTCGCTTATATATTGAAATATTAAAAATACTTTTACTTTAATCTTTCTATCCTTCATAAAATTTTAAAAAAAATATTATTAAAATAAAAACTATCAGGAGATAAAAAATGAAGATTATAACTCAAAAACCATCGAATTTTGCCCATTCATCCTCTTCTTCCTCCTCTTCCTCCTCCTCTTCATCCTCTTCCTCCTCAAACTTAAC
>JAEOTJ010000358.1 GCA_016839905.1 Promethearchaeota archaeon
CGTAAAGCTCTTCCAAATTGCTCACTTTATATTCCGTCTTTTCAAAGTTTTGAACTTGAGGAGTATAAAGAAATTTAAAATAAGAATCAGAGCTTTTTATGGAATATATGATTTCGATATAGCCAAATTTATCTTTTTTTATTACTTTTTCCAAGTTACCTTGAATTTTTTTCATTTTTTTAAGGTCTAAATTGATTTTTGGATTAACAATTACCTTATTTCCAAGATTATATTTCACATCAGAAAACTTAAAACATTCTTGTACAGCAGGAATGATAATAGGAATTTTTTTGGAGCGGAACTTATTTAAAGCCTCCTCATCATAGCAAACAAGTAGTATATCTGATTCGATTTTATTGTGAAATACGTCCTTGCAAGGAAAAAAGGCAACCGGCTTCAATCCCCCGGCACCCAACGCATATTGAGATTTGGCGTGAGCCGTCCTGCTTTCCGCATACCACCGATAAATTCTGCCCTTATATTTAGAATACATACCAAGAAACGATCCTATAGCGGCTTTAATGACATCCACCTTGCCAAAATAGTCTTTTCTGAAGTTAAATCCCCTTAAATATCCCTTTTTATCTTCAAAATCAAGTTCAAACGTAACGCACCCCACCACTTCTCTTGAATAATTCTCAAATACTATCCATTCTACATTCTGAGATTCCATCATTTTCAGTATTTCGTCATGATCTTCCATTTCCTTATATGGATAGGTTTCTCCATAAATGCTCTTGTAAATGGTTATAATGTCATCAATGTCTCCTTTATTTGCATAACGAATGAAGGGATTTATCTTGTTCTTACCTTCTCTTTCGATAATCTCAAAATCCAAGATAGTTCCGCGATTCAAATCAAATTCATATAATCCTTTAAAAGAGATTAAGAGTTCTTTCGTGTAATCGGGAAATAATTCATCGTAGGAAATGCTTTCAAGCGTCATTTTTCTCACTTTTTTTAATTATTTAAAGTGATAACAATTACTTTCGCCCATATATAAATAAAAAATTTAGATTTGTATAGAGACAATAAAAAAAAATAATTAATTTAAGTATAGTTCCAATATTAAATGACTCCTATCCTTATTCCCGCCCATTTTACGAGCAGCTTCGCGATTCGCTTCATTTTCAGCGCCAACAGGCCACGAGCCATTATGAATGTACCATTTGTTTTTTCCTTCCTTCCCCTTATACCCTTGCATTGAAGTGAAACCATACATTATCATTGCAATATATCGTCTCCTGTGTTCGGGATGGACAACCCATGCGTGAAAGCTTACAGAATTCAGTCTATCGTTTTTATCCTTGTTGAAAATATTCGGTATGACATAACCATTTGCCACCATCTCACCAGTTTTCTTATCCCTTACAACCCAAATCATCCAATTCCCGCCAAATTCAAAGATAAAATTAATAATGTTCTCAACATTATGTTCTGCTTTTGGAGTAATCTTGGCAGAATCAGGCATGTACTTTCCATACAAGCTTGCAAATTCACTTTTTATTTCCATCATTTTTTCCTTCGGATAATTATAATAGTCGTATAGATAGTCCCCGACCGGTACTGGTTTTCCAATATATTTTCCCGTTTTTATGTCTTTTTCAAGCTTCCTCTTGTTTTCTTGATATTCCGCGCTATTTCGAATCCCCATATCGATTAACTTGGGAAGATTATAGGGTTTCACAACTACACAACCCATATCATACCTATCTTCTTGAAAGAGGACTTCAAATCCCTTTTTCTTGAATACTTTTTGATAGATGGGAGGATTTGCAGGACAGCCAATAAAAAGTTCTTTATTACTCCCTTCCACCATGAAACCCCATCCATAAATAACGGTTGGGATGTTAATCGGACCTCGAACTTTTTTATACCCTTTTTCCCTTGCGTAATCAACAAGATTTTCCACTAAATATTCTATCTTAGATTCATCATGGTCATAGACGCCACAGAAGCCAAAAAACAGAATATCTGAGCCGTCCTCATAGACCAAAACTATTCCCGACACATCATGTGGTTTTACATCATATTCGGGATACTCAATTATTTCATGCAATATTAACGCTTTAGCGTTGTAAGCCTCAAGATCTTTTAGTATATATTTATGAAACTTGGGAAGAATTGGGATGCTAATGCATAAATGCAAGTATTTTAGGATTTCAGCAGGTTCTTCTAAAATCGAAATTGCCAATTCAACTTGTTCTAACATTTAACCACCATTTTTGAGTATAAAATATATTTTTATAAGAAGAAATAGTAGATACATTTAAAGGAAAAAATGAAAAATTAAGAAAAAGATTAAAAATAAACTTTTATAGCCCAAGAAAATGTTTTACTAATATGAAATTTTTAAATACTTATAGTTTTATTGAGTCAATGATGACAAATCAAGAAATAGTTTACGAGGTTTTAAGCAAGAATCCTAAAGCAAGCAAGATAAGGACCTTGAGGATTTTACTAATAGTGATAGCTTAGAACGAGAAATGGGGAAAAAAAACGAGTTATTAGAGAAATGTGGGTTAGAATTGCACAAAATCTATTTAAAACTGAAGGATAAATTAGAAGCTTGATAGGGTAATAAAAGTATAGCAAATTCTCTTTATAAATAACAATATTTAAATACATAAAGGGTCATTAATAATTCAAAAGAACAAAGTTGCAAAAGGGGAAAATGCGTGAAACATTATAATAAAAAATTGGAAATGATTAAAAAAGAACTTGCAGAAATACAAGATGAAAATAATGCGTTTAGATTTTATTTGAATAGATATAATTTTTCCTTATATATGCATCTTTTAGAAAATAAAAAGATATTTATAGATTCATTCAGTGGAAAGGAAGGAACTCATATCAACTTTAATAGCTTTAAAGTTGAAGGAGATTTGGATAAAAAAAAAGTCGTTGCGCTTGATAGTATAGGTTTAATAATGCATTCAGATGCATTGAATATGTTTGTTAATGATGATAGCATTGATGTATCTGTTATATCAAGTATTAAAGACAGATTGAATTTTAATGTCAGCTATAAAGAACTGGTTAAGATTTATATAAGAATCACTGACATTAATGACTCGAAAAAAAATAGTTATATCTCAGAAAAAGGAATCGGTGAGGGAATGAATAAATTATTGAAAGAAAAAATAAGAGATATGATGAAAACATTTTAATTAATTTCATTTGTTAATATTATAGATTTCTTGAATAGATATTAAAGTTAATTGAAAATTAATAAAAAAAAGCAAGTTATGAATATTAGTATAAGTAAAAAAGGATTTGACACCTCTTTTGGGAAGAGACCGAGCCCAATTCTCCCTGATAACACGTTATTATCGATCCCCATCCCCAACTTCGCTCACTACTCTGGAACTCTATATGATGGGTTAAATAAATATTCTTCTCTTCAATATAAGGATTTGCAAATTCCTTATTCAATAAGGAAAACATTAAAAAATCAAGGCTTAAATATTAATTATTTAAAAAATTATCACGATTTAATGTTTCAACTCTTCTATAATTCTTGTTTTTATGAAAGAGGTCAAAAATATGATTTGAAAGGACCAGAGACAATGTATAGCCACCTAGATCCTGATATTTATGATGAGATTAGACCAAGATCTAAGAATTGGCGTCCATTATTCGGTCAAGTCGATGGAGATCAAACATATTTATCAGAAAATGGAATTGTGGAAGGAGATCTATTTCTCTTTTATGGATGGTTTCAGCATACTAAGATTGTGGATGGCAAACTTAAATATGATGGACCAATGTGTAAAGGAAAACACGTTATATTTGGATATTTTCAAATTGATAAGATTATTCAAAAAGAAGAGGATAAAATTGAATCATGGATGCTGTACCATCCTCATTTTGATAGAAAATTATGGAACAAAAAAAATAATACAATTTATATAGCAAGAGAGCATCTAAACGATATCAAGGATATTCCTGGAGCAGGTTATTTCAAGTTTTCTGAGGATTTAGTGATAACTGATTTAAATCCTGAATTAAATTCTAATAAAAATCGGATTAATTTAACTATTTGGAAGGAATCTTTTATACCTAAAGATTGTGTTATCGCACTTAAGCAAAATTATTTTGGTTTTAAAGAAGGATATTTTAAAGCACCCTCAAGAATGCAAGAATTAATGATAATTAATTGTAAAAAATTTAATCAAAAAATTATAGAAATGATAAAGAATAATATGAAATTGAAAAATTAAAAAATTACTAAGTATTTTAAAAGATCATGGTCTAATTCTAATTTGATTAGGTTCAATAATGAGAATTTTTCCTATGCTCTTTTCTATAGGATAATGCTTTAAAAAGATTTCAAATAAATTCCTAACCGCACTCTTTCCTTGAGTTTTAGGCCTAAGAACTATTATCCCATAAAAAGGATCTGAAATATTCATAAAATCAGTATCTAATGTAATTAAAACTCGTTTCTCTGAATGACATTTTAAATTTAGATTTTTATCACTTATTCCGGTAATATTCTCATGGAATACAGAATCTACTATATGGTTTCCAAGGGGTTCAATAACTCTTTTCAAAATAAAGGGTACATTTTCATCAAGTTTAAATTTCACTATATTGACCTCCCATAGGGAGTACTTCTTCTCTAGCCAAGATAGCTCCATATTGAAGTGCTATTTTTATGTGTTTTTCTTTAAGTGAGGGATAGTTTTCTAATATTTCTTCTTGGCTCATTCCCTCTGCTAAACAATCTAATATAACCGAAACTAAGACTCGTGTATTTTTTATACAAGCTTTTCCATGACAAATATTAGGATCAATTGATATATATTCTTTCCAATCTATTTGATTCATACAATAAATATCATAATTCAAACCTATTAATTTAACTTTTTTATTTTTTTTAAATTATTTATTACTGATATAATCTAAAATAATTATTCTCACTATTCATTAGTATGACCTCTACAATCGGGCATAAAATTACCAAAAACTCCGCAATAGAATCATTGTTTTTTGGGAATTTCTTTTTAATCTTCTCAATCTCGTCCTGAAGAAAGCTCAAAATCCTGGAGCTTCCCGTGTGATAGTGATTTTCCATTCTACTCATTTTTTTACCTACTGTTTAATATTCATAAAGGGCATATTAAAGAGGGTGTAATAGTTGATATGGAATAAATGAGAGAATAAAGCAAGAATCCTTAGTATTTAAAAATTATAAAGAATTTTAAAGAATTAGACAATTAATTATAAGTTATTATTTTTAAAATAATTCCCGCTCATTCTTATTAGCATTCCTTTTTGAACGAATTTCGGAATCAAGAGTTTTAATTGAGATTTAGGTATTTTAAATTCTTCAAGCAAGCTCTTTATTAAGTAAAACGGAAACTTGTCATAAGACTCGTTAATTTTTAACAATAACTCTTTAAATTCAGATTCATAATCATCTTCCAGTTCTCTTTTCTTCTTGTTTTTCAGCTTTCTCTCAAATAATTCTTCAGAGCTACCCGCATTAAAAGACAAGGAAATATCATTAGGTATGCTAAATCCCGTGTCTCCTTTTAACTCTTTAATGCTTAATTGATATTGATTTTGTCTTACAAGATTTAATGCTTCGGTCATTCCTTTCGCAACCGTGTTATTTTTTATCACCGATATCATACCGCTACAAAAGTCTTGAAAGAAAATGTTTACGCTTTGAGCAAGAAAACGGGGCTCGGCATTAACCTGTGTAAGAACATAATAAAGACAGATTAATTAAATAAATCTTAATTAGAAAATAAGAAAGAATTATTTATCCGATTTTAATATTTCTGCTACGCCATTACATTTATAACAGAGTATTTCTTCTGGTTCTTGAAGGTCAATATAATCATTCTTGGAAATGGGATAAATCTTGTTGCAATTTCTACAGAAATATCCAACATTAAAGATATAATTTCCACATCCTCCGCAACTGAAATGTTCAAATTGCTCTCTCGTAATTGAGTGAGACGTATTGCAAGAAGCGCAATAAACACCGATTTTTAAACTTTTAGGGGGATAAAATGGTTGAGCTTTTTGTAATTGAGGTTTTTCTTTAACCACGGAGGTCTTTTTATCTGAAATGCCCCTCCCATGTTGCTTTTTCTTAGTTAATATGAATCCTGCAGATACTACAATCAAGCTCCCAACAATTATTGAAACGATCATTAAAAAGGGTAAATAAGCCAACTCATTTTCTTTATCGTCATCATCACCATCTCCACTTACAATTTGAATATTTATGATAATTTCATTTGACCACTTCGAACCTTCTTCATTATAAGCAATCATTCTAAAGTAATAAGTTCCTGATGAAAATCCCTTTATCAATATTGTTAAATTATTTAAACCTTCAATGTATAGGAAATCGTTCTCATCCACGTTAGGACTCGTTGTCCAATATATCGAATAGTTATCCGCATCAATTGATTCACTCCAATTGAGCCAGAACGAGCCATCTATATCTGGAGTTGTTAAATTTGGTCCCAATTCAAATGAGCCAATAGCATGCAAATCAAATTTTGATAAGAAAGCATCTTTAAAATAATCCTTTGTTTCTCCCGTGATGTAGATATTGCCCAAGACATCTAATTCAATACCCTTTCCTGAAACCCAATTAAGTTCATCCCCCGTAATGTTCCTTACAGAATGGCCCTCAGCGTTAAATTTAGCAATAAATCCCCCATTCATACTGCTAGAAGATCCTGAAATGTATATATTTCCCAAGGAGTCTACCTCAATATCCTCTCCAAAATCGCCTTCTTTGCCCCCCCAGGTATTATTTAATATGTAATTACCATTATTATCGAATTTTGCAATGAAGGCATCAAAACCACCCGCACCAAAGCCATCAGTATATCCTGTTATGTAAATATTTCCCAAAATATCTAATGTGATACCATAAACAATTTCTTTACCACTACTCCCCCAAGTAGAATTCCATTGCTGAATGCCCGCACTATTATATTTAGCAATAAACCCATCCTTATCCGGTGTTCCTGATGTATTTGTTTCACCCGTAATGTATATATTACCTGAGGCATCTAAGGCAATATCCTCTCCGTTATCAGAATTACCACTATCCCAAGTTATATTTAACAAGGAATTACCATCATTATCAAATTTTGCAATGAAAGCGCTATATTTCCACTCCACATCCCAATGTCTAGTAATCCCTGTCATATATATATTTCCAGAATCATCTAGAACTAAAGCATCCCCATGATCTTTCTGAATGTCACCCCAAGTAGTGTTCCATTGTTGAATACCAGCACTATTATATTTAACAATAAACGCATCATAATCACCCTCTCCATAGGAGTTGGTAAATCCCATTATGTAAATATTTCCTGAAAGATCTACTGCAATATCTTTTCCATAATCATATTGATCTCCCCCCCAGGTAATATTTAGTAAGGAATTGCCATCATTATCGAATTTTGCAAGGAAAGCACTATAAGCCCCCTCTCCAAAGCTCGTGGTACTTCCGACGATATAAATATTTCCTGAAGCATCTAACGCTATTTCCCTTCCCATATCGAAAGTTTCTCCACTCCAAATAAAGTTAAAATCTAATTCATAAACATTCTTTGCCGATAATATCACCTTCGGTGTTTGATTTGAATTTTTTAAGGAATAATGTGAAGAATTCAATACACTTGAGCTAATGACAATGTAATAAAATATCCCAATTAGAAGTAAAACTTCTTTTTTCAAGTGTGGATTTATCATGTTCTTTTACTTGAATTTTTTTATTTAATCTTTCTCTATGAAAATATGAGTATTAAATTTTTCAATACTCCATACAAATTAATTAATCTTTAATTAATAATTTCTTGTTCTTTATACTAAAAATTAATGCTGCTCCAGCGATTAGAATAAAGATAAGATGGTATAATCCAAAAGAGATTCCGTTAGAAGTTTCTTCTCCAACAGTTTCTTCTCCAACAATGATTTTGATACAGTTTGAAGTGGTATTTCCTATATTATTATGAGCTACAATAATAAAATAATACTCTCCGTCGTTATATCCTTGAATTAAATGGGAATTAATATCAATTTCTTTAGCAACTAACGTTAATGCCAAGGTAATGACACTTATGAAGCTCTCTGACATATATATAGAGTAATTCTCAGCACCTAATGCAAAATCCCAAATCAAATTAAAAGTTCCATCGGGATCTGGATTATCCGCTGTTGATGATGCACTAAATGCTCCAGGGGGTTCTGGGCCATCATCCCAAATAGGATATCTATCCACATTACCTGATGGGGATATGCTATAGGAAGTATCTCCGATTCCATCATTATCTTGGTCTTTCCCCCCATAATCATCCCAATAATTTCCTATAGAGCCATTATCCCATTGATTACTTAAACCACTAGCTTCATAGACAGTTGAAATTTCGCTATTACTAATATTATTTAAATATATTTTATTTCCATTTGAATTTTCTATATTAATTCCTCGCTTATTATCTGTGAAATTATTTTTAAAGATTTCATTATTTTCAGCGGAATATAAACTAAGTGCCATTCCCCAAACAGTATCATAACATCCTGAGACTGAATTGTTCCAAATATCTGAATCATTGCAAGAAATTCTCATTCCACCATTATTATTCCTTAAAATATTTTCAGTTATATTCATATATGAACCATGTATCTTTAATGCCCAATTACCGCTTTCATTTATCCTGTTATAAGAAATATTGTTATTCGATCCATAAGCCAGAATTCCGTAACTATTTCTGCTTAGGTTGTTATAATAGATTCTATTATCGTTACCGCCTCCGATTCTAATACCTTCAATTTGATTATCATTAAAAATATTATTTTGGATTGTATTGTTATAACTGTAAGGGTAATCCAAAAAAATTCCGGCCCCGTCATTATTTGAGATATTATTACCTATTATAACACTATTATTAACATTCTTATATAGAATACTTCCATGTCCATCAAGAAAGTTTGCAGCAAATATTGTACAATTTTGAATGATAAAAGGGACATCTGAATTGTATATTTTAATACCCGAACTAGTCCCTTGACAATCTATAGTGATGTTTTCAAGGATATAAGGATCAGACCAAGTTCCCGCGCCATTACACCAATCATATGTAGAATTAATCGTTGCCCAATCAGTATTTCCTGTATCAGAATTATTTATAAAAATAGGAGTTCCCGTAAGATCCCAGAATTTCGAACTTTTCGGTTTTTTTTCAGTAAAATTCTTATTTTCCGTAATATCTTGTAAATCTAGCGTATTATCATCATGTTCAAGTAAAGTTCTAGTTAGAACAGTATAAGAAATGAACATGAATAAGATTAAAATGCTTAAAACTAATTTATTATTCTTCATTTTAATTATTTAATATTTTTTCTATGATTTTTAATCCCAATTGATTATTTAACATTAATCTATAAAACTTTTTAATAAAATGCAAACAGAAATATACAATTATGACTGTCCAATTATTAAAACAACAATCGAAATGGAGAGTATTTATATAATTAAATTTTAGAATTTACTAAGTAATTCTTTTCTTTTATTGTCGTATTCTTCTTTCGTTATAATCTCTTCTTCAAGCATTTCTTTAAGGATTCTCAATTTTTTTTTTAATTTTTGGCTCTCAAGATCAACATCTGGTATCTTTTCTTTGGTGGGAACGATAGTATCTTTAGATTTCTCAGGCACTTTTACGTCTGGTAATGAGACCGTTTTTGATTTTTCTGGTACTTTTACTTCGGGGGGAGATACAACACCAGGCTTTTCTGATACTTCTGTCTCAGTAATATCAATAATTTTTGGCATATCTAAATCTTCAATTTTTACTTTTTCTGGAGCTTTAAGTTCGGGAACAATTTCTTTTATCAGATCTGGAGATTCTGAAACTTCTTTTTGTTTTCATAATGGTTTCTCCTCGTCTTTTTGAACAAGTTGAGAGGGCGATTTTAATATTTCTTTCATTTCGGGTCTTGAAGCAACTCTTGGTATTTCTTGTGTACTAACTATGGGTTTTGATATGATTTTTGGAATTTCTTTTACTTCGGGTTTTGGAGCAACTATTAGTAGTTCTGGTTTTCTAACTTCGGGTTTTGATATGATTTTTGGAATTTCCTTCACTTCTGGTTTTGAAATGCTCTTTGGGTATTCTTTCATTTTAGGCTTTGGAGTAATTTTTTGTGCTAAGGGCTTAATAATTTCTGATTCTAAAAAAGAGACCTTAGGAATTTCTTTTACTTCGGGTCTTGGAGCTGCTCTTGGTAGTTCTGGTGCTCTAACTTCAGGTTTTGAAACAACTTTTGTAATTCTTTCTACTTGAGAGATGTCTTTTTTCGGTTCTTTTGTGGCAGTTTTCATAGGTGCTTCAGTTTGCATCACTTTTTCTAGTTTACTTTGAGTGCTTAAATCTTTTTTATGCACGGATTCTTTTTTTGCTTTCGATTTTTTAGAATAAATAGTTCCACCAGCTATGCCTCCAACACTTCCCATTACGACAATAAAAATAATGATTATGGTAATTACCGTTATATCACTGGGATTGTCTGTAATGCCCGGATCAGTGGTATCTTGCACGGTAAAAGTTATGCAATGGGATTTATTATTATCATAATCGTCTATGAAATTAACTATGTAGACATAAGTCCCTACACTTAAACCGTCCGGGATATTATAGGATGATATCGGGTTACCGCTTGTCCATGCTGTTGGCGGTACTACTTGTCCCGATCCTAA
>JAEOTJ010000359.1 GCA_016839905.1 Promethearchaeota archaeon
TAACGAAACATGTTTCTGAATTATTCGAGAGTAAGAATACTATTCATTATCAGGACGTTTCGGATGTTGTTGTTTCATTTTTAAGTTTATCAAAAAAGAAGTGTAAAATTGATATTGAAGATTTTAGAGGTCATCCAAGGTTTAAACTGGCATTGAGAAGGGAATTGTCCTGATTTTTTTTTTAAAATGAACATTTAAATACCCACATATCTTATTATTAAATTATAAACCATAAAGGTAAAAAAAATGAAAAAGCAAAAAAAAGGATTGATTTTTATCTTAATGCTCGCTCTCTGTTCTAGCTTTCTTGCTTCAATTAACTTGAATACACGCGATAAGACTTTTAATGATGCATATCAACCATTAGAGATTATGGTGGCAGCGGTAGAAAATTATGAATTAGTTTTTAATAGGGAATGGGGTGGCAGCAATATAGATTCTGGAAACGGTATTGCTTTAGATTCCTTAGGAAATATATACATTACAGGTTCTACTAATACTTCTGGTACTAATGATTATGATGCGTTTATCGCAAAATATGACAGTTCGGGTAATTCTCTAATGAATATCACCTGGAGTACCAGCGATTGGGATGAAGGATATGATATTGCGTTAGACGACTCAGGAAATATATATATAACAGGACAAATTGGAGATATTTCAAATGGTGACGCATTTGTTGCTAAATTCGACAGTTTAGGGAATTCTTTAAATAATTTCACCTGGGATATAGGTAATGATGAAGGCGGAAACGATATCGCATTAGATAGTTCAGGAAATATCTATATAACAGGAAGGAATTGGAATTTTATGGTAAATCATGATGCATTTATAGCTAAATTCGACAGTTCACTAAATTCCGTAATGAATATCACATGGGATGGTAACGAGAATGATGAAGGAAAGGGAATTGTATTAGATGGTTCGGGAAACATTTATATTGCGGGCTCTACTGGTACTTTTAGTGAGGATAATGATGCTTTCATTGCAAAATATAATAGTTCGGGGACTTTCATAAAGAGCTTTATCTGGGGTAGTAGTGGTTATGATTATGGGATGAATATTGCCTTAGATAATTCGGGATATTTATATATGACAGGAAAAGTTGATTCCAGTGGTGGAGGGACGGAGGATGCTTTCATCGCAAAATTTGATAGTTCGGTGAATTCTGTAATGAATATCACCTGGGACGGGGGTTATGAGGAATATGGAGAGGATATTGTTTTAGATGGTTCAGGAAATATATATATTACAGGAGAAACTCAAAGCAGTGTTGATGCCTTCCTAGCAAAATTTGATAGTTCAGGGAATTCTGTAATGAATTTAACCTGGGGCGTACCCGATGATGGTTGTGGAGAGGGAATTGCTTTAGATAGTTCGGGAAATATATATATTGTAGGAACAGTATGGCACAATCAAGGGATGGATGCATATATTAGAAAGTATAAATTCCCTCCGTTTGAATTGAATACTAATACAACAGGTATTGATTTAGACGGCACTTTTTTATTAAACTGGAGTGAATCATTTGAAGCAAATAATTATTCAGTATATCAACACGATGAATATATCCATGAAATTAGAAATAATGGAACTTTAATTGAAGAAGGAATTACTAAATTAAACCGTACAATGACAGTATATACTACTGGCGATTATTACTTCATCATTTACGCATTTAACGAAAGGGGTAATATAAGTTCCAACTGTATTTATATCCAAGTATATATCCCCCCAGGACCGTTCTCGTTAACTTCTCCAGACGCAGGTTCTCCTGACTACGACGGAGAATTTGATCTGATATGGGGCATATCTGCTGGAGCTGATAATTATACTGTTTATTGGGATACCACCTCCTTCACTACATATACCGGCGATCAAACTATATTAATTGATGAACAAAATGTAAATACTGCTCATTTTTCTACTTTGAACAATGGAACTTATTACTTTCGAGTCTGTGCAAGAAATATGACGGGTGAGACATATTCAGATGATGCATGCTTACAGATTGTTGTTTCGATACCTCTACCAGGGTTCTTCTCATTGACATCTCCAGATGCAGGTTTTCCAGACGATGATGGAAAATTTACTCTTACCTGGTCGTTATCTTCTAATGCGGAAAATTATACACTTTACCAGTCATTGAATATGGATTTTATTACTGATACGGGTTCTCAGACGATATTGGTCAATGAACAATTATTAACTAGCATTAGCGTGACTGTTACTCAAAATGGTACTTATTACTTTAGGGTTTGTGCCAGAAATAGAATGGGGGAGAGATATTCTGACTCTAGTACATTTCAGATTTTTGTACAAATTCCAGCGAGTGCTAACAATGATAGCGATGATGATAAAACTCCAGAACGAGAGATTCTTGGCTATGATTTATTCCTCCTAATTGGATTAATCGGCATTCTCTCGGTCCTTGTTGCTAAGAAGCGATTATCATCTAAATAAATTTTTATTTTTTTTATTTTTATTATTTTGTTATTTTCCAAAATCTATATAGGATGTTAAAACAAGTTCACTTGAATTTTTCTAATTTCTTCATTAAAATTTCTTGAAACTCCTTCAAATTCGATTGATGAGTAATTATATATATAACTTTTATTTTAATTTATTTTTAAATTTTTCATTTATAAGCAAAGGTCATTATCATTTTATAAAACATTTAAAGGTGATTTTTTGAGTTCAGGAGGAGTTAGAAATAAAAATGGAATGTTTAGTAAAAAAGTCCTAAAAAAGAATAAACTTAAAAGAGAAGTTCTATTAATAATAAAATATCCAAAAAAAACAGTTAATATTAATTAATGAGGAGGCATGAGACTGAATAAAGGCATCCTGTCGATATTGTTAATCTTTGTAAGCATTTTAAGCATATCTAATGCGAGAATTATTCAAGGAATGCCCAAGGCTTCTTCAGATGGCATTGAATGGGATATAAAAAAGGGTGATTCATTTAAATGGCTTGTTACAATCTCAGAAGATTCCGAGTTTGATTTTCTGCCAGTAGGCTCGAATTATACCCTAATAATTGAAAATATTGATACAATGACAGGTATTGATTGGAGTGAATCAATAATCAATTGTACCTTGCTAAAATATAATAATTCTGATAAAAGTATTGAAAAAATATTAGATAATGAATTTTATCTTTCTTTTCATGCATCTTCTAGTCAAATGTAATGTTACATGCAGAATTCATCGATCAAGGCTTTATATTGCCCATTAATTATCAAGAAACATTTTTAGACGGATTTATAGATTATATGGATTCTAATAGCCCTATTGCTTTATATGGTTGGGGGTCATGGGGATTGAATGATCAAGTTGGTGGATTAAGTACAGGGAATTCCTCTAAAAATCTAACAATAGAATGGGATTTTTACTATAAAATGTCAAAACCTCTATTATATACTACAAAATTAACGGTAACACAAAATTCAATAATAATTTATGAATTAAAATTAGATAAGAATATTGATAAGAAAAACAATAATTCGGATTCAGAGCCAACCATTTCATTTGGACTTTATATCATTCTCATTGCGGGAGTTGTTATTCTTTTTAATATTCACTTTTATAGAAAGAGAGTAAAAAGCAATTCAATCAGCGATTAAATCAGAAAAAAGAAAAATAAAAGGATATTAAATATATTTAAAAAAAATTTAAATAATTTTTAGTTTCTTTAATCAAGAGTAGATGCTGAAAGGTTTTTATACGGGTTCCATCTATCATATAGAAAGACTAAATTTCAATCCTTCTCAGTTTTTATTCTTATTCTTTTTTTACACGTTTTATTTTTATCCAATCCAAAAATAAATTTTAATGATATTATTGATTCAAGGAATTGCGATTCTGGCTCTATAGCACTTTATTTGAATATTTTATGAATGTTTAATATTTCTTTAATAGAGATAAGAAAAAATAGGAAAAAAATCCAGATTGAACTCTCATTAAAAGTATGAAAAAAAAAATATTGCTAATGTGTCTGCTTTTAGAATATAATAAATATAATAGAATTATTTAAAAATAGACATTCTAAATTATGGAGTATCGCATCTTAAAGAAAAAAAATCAAATTTTAGGTTGTAAATAATAATATATATAAATAGTAATGAAATAATAAAATAAAGGATAAAAAAGTAAAAATCTTGTGAACTTTAAGATGAAAAAAAGATCAAAAAGCATTTTCATTCTTATAATTTTGAATATTTACTTTTTCTATATATTTACGAATCAGCACACTAATACATTTAATGCTTTAGATGGAAATGAATCATTTACTGCAACAATTCCTGAAAATTATATTAAAACTTCAACAACGTCATTAGCCCCTTTTGTCATCGATGATTCAGGGAGCGGAGATTATACTTGGGCAGAAGCTGTCCAATATTCATGGTGTTCTGGAGGGGGTACCTGGAAATATCCTTATATTATTCATGATATCTCCATAGATGCGAGTGGTGCCGGTCATGCCTTACAAATAAGAAACTCGAACAAGGTATTTATAGTTCAGAACTCTAGATTTGCTAATACTAGTTCATCAACCTGGGCTATTTATCTATCAGATGTTTCAAATGGTAAAATATATAACAATAATCTTGAGGGCAATTATGGGGGGATTAGAATGATTGGAGGACAGAATAATACTATACAAAAGAATATTGTTAAAAATACTATATTTGGCATTGATTCAGACAATAGTGATAAAAATAAAATTATAGATAATTTAGTTGAAAATGTAATTAATGACGGAATTAGGATAATAGAAAGTATTGATAATATTGTAGATAAAAATACAGTAATAAATACTTCAATAGGAATTATGGTTACTTATGATAGCCAAGATACAAATATAACCAATAATTATGCATATTTTAATCGACAATATAGAGCTGGTATTTCTCCTCGCGGTATTAACACCTATGTTTCAAATAATACAATGATTGAAAACGGACTTAAATTTAATGGTGCAATATCAGAAATTTCTTCAGCTGTCATTGATACTAAAAATAATATAAATGGAAAACCCGTTTATTTTTATAAAAATGAGATAGGCTTAGGAAACGACAATTTTACTAATGCTGGACAACTAATCTTATATAATTGTAATAATTCATTCATTTCTAATAAAGATCTCTCAAATGGTCATGCTGGAATAATATTGAAGTATTCTAACAATAATACTATCATTAAAAATAATATGTCAAAAAATTTTTACGGTATAACGACTATCTTTTCTCATTATAATAACATCTCTGAAAATATAATTAAAGAGACTATAGGTTATGATTTTGAAGAAAGCGCGGGAATTTTTCTTCAATTAAGTGATAATAATATTATTCAAAAAAATGTAATCAAAAATAATACGCATACATTTCCTTTCTTTATTCACCAAGTAGCAGGTATTCATTTAGAACGTTGTCATAATATATCAATCTATTATAATGAACTTACAGATAACCTTTATGGTATAAAAGAGAACAGCGGTTCAAATATTAATATTACACATAATAATATAACCAATAATTGGTATGACGGAATATATATCTCTGGAAGTAATCAAACGATCTCATCAAATAATATTAGTAATAACCTAAGAAATGGAATTTATTTGAGAGGAAATAATCATACTATTGATAATAATATTGTATCTTCAAATTTACAGGATGGATTTGAAATTAAAAACAGTGATAATAATACCATTATCAAAAACGATTTAATAAGTAATGGAAATGGCGGAGTTAGCTTAAATGGTAATTCTGAAAGTAATATTTTCTATTTGAATTATTTTATCGCAAATAATATAAATGCTATTGATAATGGAAGTTATAACAAATGGGATAATGGGGATATTGGTAATTTTTGGGATAATTACACAGGTCCAGATGAAGATTCAAATGGTAGGGGCGATATTCCTTATAATATTTCAGGCTTAGCGAATAACAAAGATTTTTTTCCAATCTTTATTTCACCTCCTCAGATTTTTATTAATAGCCCAGAATTATGTAATTTTTTTAATGCAAGTACTCCCAGTTATAATATTTATTACTCAACAGTCTTCCTCGATAAATTATACTACACAATAAATTTTAGCTCGACAAAATATTATTTTACAGAGAATAACACTCTTGATCCTAGTGGATGGGCATCTGTTGCAGACGGGAATATCACATTGACTTTTTACATCAAGGATATTTTTAACCGTATAAATTCATCATCTACCTGTATAATAAAAGACACAAAAAATCCAATAATTACTATAACTCGACCTAATCCTAATCAGCTTTTCGGAAAGAATGCCCCAAGCTTTATTATCAATATAGATGAAATCAATCTTGATTCAATATGGTATTCATTTGATAATGGCTTAACAAAATTTTTAATTCTGAATAATGATACATTTGATCAAAGTGCATGGCAATCTAAATGGGATTCATTAGCACATGGAGATTCTCTATTAATAAAGTTTTATGCAAATGACTCTGTCGGAAATATTGGAGTTGAATCGATAATAGTCTTAATAGATAAACCATCAGATAGACAAAGCCCTCCAGATGATCTTTTCATAAGTATCATAATCCTCCTAACAATAGGTAGTACGATAGGGATTGGAACTATTCTATTATATAAGAAATATAATCATTTTTCCAAGAAATCGAAAAGCAAAGGTTTTTCAAGAAAATTGGAAAGTGATTTAAAACCTGATTTTAATTTGATAAATAGAGAATGGTTAATCACGCCGATCGAATCAACGAGGAAAGTGCCCGAAATTGAGGCTCGACCCGCTATACTAAGTGACAAGTGCCCAATTTGTAATCAAATATTAAAGAAAAAGAGTAATTTATGTAAAAAATGTGGTGCTCATTTTTATTAATCATTTTCCTTTCTTTCTTTTTTTAATCGAAATAATTATTAAGTAAATCTGTAATCTAAAAAGAAAAAAAAGTTGAATAATTTTTAGTTTCTTTAATCAAGTATAGATACGGAAAGGTTTTTATACGGGTTCCATCTATCATAAAGGTTAATGAAATCGTCATTATTCAGTTTTATATGGTAATTATAATTCACATCACTAACTTTATGGCATAACAAGATTTTTCTATCCTCTATCAGACATCCCATTCGCTTGCGAAGGGTATATATATAGAATATAAGAATTTTAAAGCAAAAATTAAGTGAGTTACCTATTAATCCTATTGCCTGGTTTTAAAATGATAAATCATTTCGGCAATTTTATTAAAAATGAGTTGAACATTGTCCCCCTCTTTTGCAGACGTTTCGATATTGACAGTAAAGTTAATTTTAAAATATTAAAATTATTAATTAAAATATGCCCCCAAAAGCCGTAAAAACCATTAATGATCTAATTTATTGGCAATATGCAAAATTAATTTCTGAATCTGCGGGGTTTGGAAAAAAAAATTACAGGTTTATTATGAGCCGTTTTACCAAATTGAAATCGGGAGAAATAAATTGGTCCTCATCCATTCGTGAATGGATTAGAGAAAATGAGCAGCGTGATATCTGTGGTTATTGTGGCAAGAAGGATAAAAATCTAACTATAGAACACATATTACCCTCGTCAAGAGGGGGCCCTGACCATTCAGATAATACGATCTGGGCTTGTAAAGACTGCAATCTAAAAAAATCAAAAAAGCGATTATATGAATATTTCACCTTGAAAAATCGCGATAATATCCCAAGAATTGCTGAGGGAAAATATCTGAAATTAATCTATGATTTGCATGAAAAAAATGGAACTTTAGATGTACAGGATATAACGACACTATGTCCTGAATGTGATATGGAAAGTAATTGTATCAAATTTGATAGTGTAGAGAAATTAAGCCTTTATTGTATAGAAGGGATTTTCAAGTAAATTAAAAAATGCCGCGTCAAGCCTTTTGAAAAATAATAGACATTCTGCTGTTAAAAATTTGAAAGTAAAAATTATATATGACTTCAAAATATAATTACTTAATAAGTATGAATATTATGATAACCATAAAGATTCCTTTATTATCATTTAATCATTCTTGTATTAAAATCTTAGAAGTACATTTCAAATAGCAGTATCATTTTAAGAAAAAAAATAGTTATAATAATATTAATAGCCTTTAACTTAAAATTGATTAGATTTTTAAACATGAAACAAATTTTTAAAAGAAAAAGTGAAACAAAATGAGAAAAAATTCAAAATACCAGGCAATAAAAGCCCATGATATTTTTACAAGACCTGAGATATTAAAAACCATTTCATTACTCTCTATCGTAGTTATGGGACTAAGCTTGATTCGAGAGTATACGAATCTCACATCAGGATGATGGTAAATATGGAATTTGAAATCAACGAATATATTACTTTAAAATTAGAAGGGAAAAAAACTAGGATTTACGTAGGTGGAGCTGAGTTTCATTATTGTAAGCATCTATTCCTTCAAATCCCATCAGAACATGTTGAAGTCACTCCTGAAGTTACTTCCATTGATGATATTGAAGATTTATTTAATATTAGTATACAAGATGGACATATTTCTGCAGGAGAGGTCTCTAAATCAATTACTCTTGACTTTAGCCCAGAAGAAGAATTTTGGGGGCATTGTTCAGTTTTGCAGGCTTGGTACGAAAATAATTATGATTCTCATCTTCTTAATCGGAAATTTGTATTCGCCCTCCTAAAAAGATTAGTTGATCTAGGGGATGATTTAGCTAAAGAGAAATATAAAGAAGAAATTAGAAGTAGAGTTGAAGAGGAAAATATTAAAGTCCTCGCTTATCTCGCAAAAGAGGATTACTTGGACCAATTTACCAAGAAAGAAATAAAAACCTTCTCAAAATCTTTAGCATCTATCAAAGCGAAATTTGTCTTATGGGGTATTCAAAAAAAAGCTCCATTTCAATTCTTTGATAGATTTGATGATATGATGGAAAATGTCAAACTAGCAAAATTTGCAGTGGAGAATAACGCACCCCGAGAATTTTATTGGGAAATTAATAAGTTCAAGGAAAATCCTGAACTAGTTAAGTGGGGCGTTCTAAATGAGGCACCCATTCAATTTTATAGGTCATTTGATAAAGTAAAAGAAAATCCTGAACTCGCTAAGTGGGGTGTTCTAAATGGAGCTCCCTATGATTTTTTCTGGGCTTTTGATAAATTATTGAAAGATGTGGAACTCACCAAGTTAGCAGTGAAAAACAATGCCTTAGAACAATTTTATGATAAATTTGATAAGCTTTTAGATTGTAGAGATCTTACTAAAATAGCCGTTGAGAATAACGCTCCTATCGTGTTTTATGAGGAATTTAACAAGCTAAAAAGATACCCAGAACTTATTAAATGGACATTGATACACTCTGCACCAAAAAGCTTCTATCGATTTTTTGATCTCATTGAAGAAAATTATGAAGTGAACAAAGAAATTATGCAAGATAAGTATGGGTTTATTGAAAAACTAAAGGAGGATTTAGAATTCTTAAAGATAAATGAAGATAATTTCTTCTCAGAGAGTTTAAAACAAAAAGATGGTAGTCACTTCTCAAGACTATCTGACAGATCATTCAATAAGCTTAAAAAAAAGATTTCCCTTGCCAAATGGGCCATGGATAATAATGTACCGGATGTCTTTTTTAGTTCATTCCCCAAGCTCCAACAATATATTGAACTCGCTAAGCTTGGTTCACAATTTAATTTCTATTGGGAATATCATGACAGATCTGTGGATTTCATAAAGAATGCTAAAATAGCAATATCGGGAGTTCAGGCAAATGCTCCTTGGACTTTTTATAAAAATTTCATCAGCATAATACAAGAACCAGAATTTACCAAGTGGGGCGTGCAACACAATGCTCCTTGGGCATTTTATCATGATTTTGATAAATTATTGGAGGATCCCGAACTTGCTAAATTAGGAGTTCAACTTAACGCTCCAAGTGATTTCTATCTTAATTTTGACCAGCTTTTAGAAGACTCAGATCTCGTAAGGTGGGCCCTACAATACAATGCTCCTTGGGCATTTTATAACAACTTCAGTAATCTTAAACACCATGCTGAGGTTATGAGAAGTGCAATAGAAAAAAAAGCCTTAGGATCGTTCTATATCTCGTTTGAATACTTAGAAGAATATCCTGACCAAGAAAAGCTAGATTATATAAAGGAGATATCACCTAGATCATTTATTAAATTATTCTGGACTATTATAGAAAGCACCAGGGAAGCTATAGATAAATCTGAATATATACTAAGTTATGAACTTGAACAACAGATTCCAATGGTTGTAGAAAAAGTTTCTCAACTCTCTCCTGACGAAATTTCATTATTTCAAATCATCTTGGAACGAACGGCAGTTCGTTTGGCTCAAACACAGAGCTATGATATGGATTATAAGATGTCGGATTATGAACACTGTCTATTATTAGTACTTGCAGGTAAGAAAATGATCAAGGCTTTTCTAAGGAATTCTGATGAATTGTGGGAATGGATGAATTTCTTGATTCAGGACAATTATGAGAATGATAAATTATCAAACCTCGCTAATAATCTTCTTACAGCTAAATTTGGAGCAAGATGGAGGGAGCAAGCCCGATCTATTTTCAGCAAGGATTTTTTGGACATTACTGATGAGGCATTGAAAATACTAAATCTTAATTTGAATGAGTATACTCATAGATACTTACATTGGGAAGAATTATTCCAATGGAGTCCCATTGAAAAGTTAATGAAAGATTCTGGTGCAGAAAGGGTATCAGAAGGTGCAGTAGAGACGCTTATCTTTTATTTAGAGAAATTAACAGTAACCATCATAAGAAATACTCTGAAAATTTCTAAGAACATTGATGAAGAATCAATAGACCTAGCAATAAAGCAATATCAAGAAGATGGAGAAACCTTATTGGAGACCACCAAGGAGGAGTGTGAATCCGAGATTGAGAAAGGAAATCAATTATTCTTGGAAGGTAAGGTTTCAGAAGCCATTAAAGAATACAATAAGGTGTTAGACCCTAGCTCAAGTCAAGGGGCTCTTGGAGAGATT
Source organism: Promethearchaeota archaeon (assembly GCA_016839905.1). The sequence continues at coordinate 11,043 of JAEOTJ010000359.1, forward strand.
TGCTTAAGATCCAATCGATTGGATGAAGCAATTGAATATTTCAAAGCGGCGATTTCCTTGAATCAAAAGAACGAGGTTGCTTGGAATAATATCGCAATTGCTTATGACCGTAAGGGTGCGACTCAAAAATCCCTAAAAGCATATGAAAAAGCCCTGGAAATTAATCCTGACTATAGCCCTGCATTAACTAACTTGGCGGGTCATTATGGCAATATTGGAGAATATAAAAAGGCAAGAGTTCTGTTAGAAAAATCAGTTAAACAAGATCCAGACAACACGACAACTTGGCAACTGCTTGGTAATAGTCAAATAGGTATGGGTGATGGTTCGAGTGCTATCAAATCATATCAAAAGGCTGTTAAACTGGATCCCTCAAACATCATTGCTTGGGAGAATATGGGTGTAGTGCATTTAAAGATGGAAGAGTTTGAGAAGGGTGTTGAAGCCTTCAAAGCTGCATTGAGAATAGATCCCAAGTATTTAAGAGCGTTAATAGGGCTACATAAATGTTATAAGGAATTAGGAGATCTAATGAACACGATGCAAACTCATGCTTTTATCATGGAATTACAGGGAAAATCCTCAGGCATAGGGAGCATTAAACTTCGATTTAAGGATGAAGATTAATTTAAAATACTTTAAATCTCAGAAGAAGAACGTTAAACTCTCAATATAGTTCCTCGGTCTATAAAGGTCAATTTGGTTATTATAAACAACTATATTTTATTTTTGGTAATAAAGGAGGATGGAAAGATTTAAAAATAACAGAAGAAAAAATAATCACTTTAAATAATTAAAAAAAAATAACAGTGATAATACGATCTTTTTTTTTCTGCGAAGTAATCCTAAAAAAAAGAATAAACTTAAAAGAGAAGTTCTAATAATTATAAAATATCCAGAAAGAAAAAAAAATATTAAATAATGAGGACACATGAGACCAAATAAAGGCATCCTGTCTGTATTTTTAATCATCGTGAGCATTTTAAGCATATCTAATGCCAGAATTATTCAAGGAATGCCCAGACCTTCTTCAGAGAGCATTAAATGGGATTTAAAAAATGGCAATTCATTTGAATGGCAAGTCACCATCTCAGAAGATTCAGAGTTTGATTTTTTACCAGCAGGCTCGAATTATACTTTAATAATTGAAAGTATTGATACAATGACCGGTATTGATTGGAGTGAATCAATAATCAATTGTACCTTGCTAAAATATAATAATTCTGATAAAAGTATTGAAAAAATATTAGATAATGAATTTTATCTTTCTTTTCATGCATCTTCTAATTCAAATGTTACTTTGCATGCAGCATACATCGATCAAGGCTTTATACTACCCATTAATTATCAAGATCAATTTATTGATGGATTTACTGAATATATGTCATCAAATAGCCCTATTGCTTTATATGGTTGGGGGTCATGGGGATTGAATGATCAAGTTGGTGGGTTAAGTACAGGGAATTACTCTAAAAATCTAACAATAGATTGGGATTTTTACTATGATATGGGAAGTCTTATGTTTTTTACTACAAAATTAACGATAACACAAAATTCAACACTAATTTATGAACTAAAATTAGATGAAAATATTGATAAGAAAAACAATAATTCGGATTCAGAGCCAACCATTTCATTTGGACTTTACATCATACTCATTGCGGGAGTTATTATTCTTTTTACTGTTCATTATTATAGAAAGAGAGTAAAAGACAATCATAATTAAATGTTTATACTAAAAGGGAAAAGAAATGAAAAGGCAAGAAAAAAATACTTCCTAATGATAGATGACAAAAATAGGGAATTTGGAAAATGAGTTCACAAAATATTTGGAAACGGGGAGATGTTATGTGTGGTTTAGTAATAGGAGTGATTCTTATCATTCTCGGAATAGTTTCGGTTGCATAGTATCTCCCAAATATTAATCAAATTTTACCCGGTAGAATTTACTGGGAAGTGGATATAAGTGTTTATTTATTTTGTTTTTTCATGATTATTTTTGGAGTAATTATGGTTTTACTTTACATTTTCAAACCAGAAGTATTAATGAATAAAAGAAAAAAGAATAAAAGTTCTTCAAATCCTTATGTACCTGAAGGACAGCAACCCTACTATCCTCCCGTGGGTCCAAAGATCAGCGTGTATTGCGCTTCTTGTAATGCACCTAACTCAATTACAAGAGAACTGTTTTATCATTTTACTTGTAACCAATGCGGGAATTATTTCTTTAACGTGGGCTATTTCTGTAGAAATTGCAACCAAATTTACCCCATTTCTCGGGATGATTTTATTAACCTTCAAGAAGCTGAAACTTTATCTTGTAATGAATGTAATAATGTGATGAAATTACTAAGATCAGAAGATTGACCATTCATACTAGAATCTAGTTTCAATTTAGAAAATCTTCGATCCCTTTTTTTATTTATAAATAAATGTAATTATGGAATCATGAACCAATTCAAGGTGATTTTTTGAGTTCAAGAGCGGTTAAAAATAAAAATGGA
>JAEOTJ010000080.1 GCA_016839905.1 Promethearchaeota archaeon
GAGGAAAAAAAAGCCACAGCTATTCGAGAAAAAGCACTCCTAAAAAAAGTTAGTGCTGAAATTAAGCAGAGTGAGCAAAAAATAAAAGATGATTTTGAAATCATCAAGGAAGATTTTTCCATATATCGAAGATTATCAACCCTAGGTTTGATGGTGGATAAAATTCTTCATGAAGGGAATCCAATCTTAGGTAATATAAATTATTGTACTTTAGAAATTCAAAACATCTTAAAAAATGAGAATTTTGCTAAATCCTCTGTTATTTCTAAGGTTAATGAGATCAATGATAATCTTTATGTTTTGCAAAGTTATTTCGATAGACTTAAACCCCTAGGAGGCAAAAAAAGTCGCAGATTATCTGATTTGGATATTCGAGACTTTTTAGAAAAAATTTTGAGATTCTGGCAAAAAGAACTTCAAGATTCGAATATTACCTTTAAATTACCTGAAAATACATATTCAATTAAAATCATACCTAGTGATTTTTTAGTAATTATCACTAATCTAATGCTAAATTCGATTTATTGGTTAAAACAACAAAAGGATAACTTAGAAAAAATGATACAGGTAAGTCTTTCAAAAGAAAATAAAGAAATAGTTATAATTTTTAGTGATAATGGTCCTGGGATTGATCCCGAAGAGGTTGAACATATCTTTCTTCCTTATGTTTCAAATAAAGAAGATGGGATTGGATTAGGACTAACAATCATTAAAGAAACAATTGAAGCTTACAAGGGATTAATAAAAGTAGTTGATTATCCTTTATCGGGAGCAAATTTTAAAATAAAAATAAGAGGTATTTGAGAATGCAATTTATAAAAATTTTAATAATTGATGATGAAGAAAAAAAATCTAAAAATCTTATGAATTTGATTAAAAATGAATCAAATGAGAAATATAAATATATTTTATCACTAGAAACTGATTTTAATAATGCGAAAAAACTTGTGGAGAAAGATCTTTATGACATACTTATATTGGATTGGAAAGATAAAGATGATAATTTTGCAGGAAAGAAGGTATTAGATTTTGTTTATAAATATGCATATACGCCCCTAATTATCTATTCTGCTTATCCTGAATTGATTAAGATGGAAGAAACTATGTTTGGTAAAATAGTACAAAAAGGAGCTAATGGATTTAAGGATCTTATGAACGGATTATTAGAAATCGTTGAGTCTGACCTATATTTATTTAAACTGAGTCTTGAGGGTGATATTATCTTTTCTTTAAGGAATTTTTGGAAGTTCTTTTTTTTAAATTGGGAAATACTAAGTAAAAAACACCAAGAGGAAATAATTAAATTAATGATATTAAATCGTTTAGGTTATACTTTATCTCGAGAAAAGTTTATTAATTTTAAATCTGAACACAAATTGAATATAAAGGGTCATCCTCAGAATTATTATGTTTATCCACCTTATTCTCGAGATGAGATAAATACCTTAGAAGTTACAGACATATTATTACTAAAGAATAAAGAAAATGAAGAATTAAAAAAACAATTGTATGGATATGAAAATACAGATTTCTACATAATCTTAACTCCAACTTGTGATTTAGAAATAAGGGGGGATGGAAAGCCAAAAGCTGAGAAAGTTTTAATAGCCTCATGTATTTCTATTAAATCACTCCATTTCGAAGCACCAACCATCAGTGGAAATAAAAAACAGATTAAAAACTTTTTTATAGATGAAAAAAAAAGAGAGAGATACTTTTTACTTCCAGGAACTACATTTATTCCAGACTCATTTATAGATTTTCAAAGTTTATATCATGTCGATTTTGACTTAGTAAATAATAACGATCTTTTCGAGAAAATTACGAGTTTGAGTTATCCTTTCGCACAAGTGTTAAGTCGAGAATTTTCTGCTTATTATAATAGAATAGGATTTGAAGATATAAATGACAATATAGTTATAAAACGATTAGATAAATAAGAAGAAAAACGATAAAAGAATTTAATAAAACCAGAGTAAAAAAATTTTGGACTAATTAAATCTCAATAGGTTTTTTGATTATTATATTTTCATTGTCAGACATTTTTAAATTATTCAATTCTAATTGGATTTGAAGATTAATAAAAGTATAATTAATTAATTAACACTTAATTATAAATAGAGAGCTTTAAGTTTAAGATATTCCCATATAAACAAGAACTGATTCTATAAGATAAATTTTATATGATTATTACCTATCTTTCTTTTGTATTTTTGATGAAAAAATATCAGATTTTAAATTAAAATCTTCATTAATTTCAAGAACTTCTAAATAACCCCCTGCCATTAATTCATCACCATCCAAATATTCTTCTAAAATATCTTTTAAATTACTTGAATCAGTTGATTTAAGATGTTTATAGATATGAATATCTCCATAAGGATATCCATAGTCAATAATAATTACACCTGCTTTCCTAATCCAATAATATAGTTTCTTTTCTTCAACATTTTTTCTATTAACATCGATGTTAGGAAATCGCATTAGATACCCACTATTTTTCCATTAAATATAAAATTTTTTTCATTGTCAAACATTTCTAATTTTTTTTCTATTCTCAATAATTTCTGAAGCTATTGTCAAACATTTTTAAATTATTCACTTCTTTTTCATTTTTGCAATATTTTTTCTTTGGCTTTTTGCATTATTTCTTCTTTGATTTGCATAAATTAATCTTATCTACATAAATATTGTTTCTCGTTTTCTCGCTTTCCATTCTGCCCTTTTTCCCGCATTATATCTATTTACTTCACTATAATAACCGGTAATTCGGGAATATACTTTCACATCCTTTGAATAACATTTTGGACATTTAAATCGACCACCACGAAACATTTTAACACAATGTGGGCAATAAGTAAAGTCAATAGTATATGTAAAATAAGCTGTATTAGTATTTAAGCAAATATTCTTAGTGAGCTCCCATAAGCCATAAATATCAGGGCTCTGCTCCCCAAGAAAAATGTGTGTAATGACTCCGCCATTCACAATTGGATGATAATCTGCTTGTAATTGTATTCTTCTTGATAATGGAATATCCACATCATATCGAATGTGATCTGAATTTGTATAGTAAGCGGAATTACCAGATGATTGTGGAATTGCTTTTTTAGGAAAATGCTTCAAATCAAGCCTTGCAAGGCGGTTACTACTCGACTCTGCTGGTTGTTGCCATAGAGAATATGAATATCCGTCCCTTTCACTCATTGAATTACATTTTGCCACCATATAAATTAATATTTTTTTACCTAAATTATAAGCATTATCACTTTCATGAAGTTCCTCTCCAGTCAAACTCTTAACTGCTTCATTTAATCCTGTAAATCCTATTGAGAGGTTTTGCTCCTTTAATTTAAAAATTGGTTCTCCATTAATTTTTCCACTACATAAGGGTAAATGGCCTGTTTTTAACCTTTTATCTATTATTTTCCATTTTTTTATTAAAATTCTCGCACTTAATTCCATTTTTTCATCTAATATTCTAATATAATCATCATTATCTTTAGAAATATAGGCATATCTAGGAAGATTTAAACTCACACTCTGAAGAGAACCAATGGTTACATAGTTCTCCCATACATTCACATTTTTTCTTTTTTCAGGATCTGAAATGCATTTACTTATAATTTCATTTCCATTAAGAAACTTTCTACAACATTGACTATGTATTTCATCAGGCATCCAATCAGGACACATATTTAAAAAATAAGGTGTTCCCATAGTTGCGACTTCTTCCATTAATTTTAAATAAGAAGGTTCGAATTCTTTTAACCAGTCTTTCCTAATTTTCACCTCGTGTTTTGGAAAGGCAAAGAGTTTTCCATTATGATCTCCATGAATATACACATCAGTTAAAGCATCAAATAGCCTTAAACACTCTTCCTTATAGTCTCCATATTTACCTACGATTTTACCATAAGAGCCCACTGCGGGAATATCTAAAAGTCCTTCTGGTATTGTTGGTGTACATGATATTGAAGTAAAAGGAACTTGTCCTCCTCTTGCGGCAAAAATTTGATTTGTTTCAAAAATTAAACATTGCATTGATTGTTCTATCTCTCTATCAGTTAATCCTCGAGCATAAGGTGCCAAAAAACTAGTTATGTAATCATACCCTAATCCTCCTGAAAACTCACCTTGTGCTATGCCTAACCATTTAGCAAGGTGAGTAACTGCTACTCTTAGACTACCTGCAGGTCCAGATTTGCTACAATGAGACCAGCTATTAACTGGTGGTAATCCATGTTCAAGAATCATTCGTGCATCCCATTCTTCACAAAATGGGCGCAGGTCAAAATATCGTAACATATGGATATGAATATCACCGTATAAATGTGCTTGGCTCTCTTCTGAATCTAATAATCGTAAAAGAACATATTCTTCAGAAATTCGATTAGCAGCCCAGTGATGGATGCTTTCTGGATTCATATCTTGATTTGCATTTTCATTTATTCCTCTTTGCAAAATAGCTTCATAATCCATTAGAGGCATTCCAATTCTTGTATATAATTTTCTCTCGTCTTCAAAGTGCTGCTCAGATAAAACTGAACAAACAATCTCTCTAATATGGGGTCCTGAAAGAAAATTAATACCTGAGCTGATGATACGCCTAACAACAAGTTCTGTAATTCGATATGCTTCATCTTCATTCATACCTGTTTCTTTAATAATACTTTGTTCGATCTTTTTTGGATTAAATTTGACCACATCACCCTCAGTTCTATTAACTCGAGGGAGTAATTTTTTTAAAAAATTACTTTGTGTCTTTTTTTTTAATTTTTCCCTATTTTCTTCAATATCTGATAATAAAGCCAATAATGAACACCTTTATTGTTTAATATAAAAAACTTTTTTTTACTGAATCCTAGTCCGTTAATTATTCTAAAGATTTTGTCGGCACTCTCAACCTCTTATTTGAACGAAAGGAATTATTTATAGGTTATTATGGTTAATTAAAATATATTTTTCTTCTTTAGATATAAAAATCTATTTGTTTTTTTAATTTAAAGTTAATATATTAATGTTTTATTTTTTCTTATATTATCTTCCTATTTAAAATCCTAAAATTTTTAATTACTTTTCAATGAATACAGGACACATATTTTCTAATTTCTTAATAATTTAAATTAAGTCGATATTCATCTTTTTCTTTTTCAAAGTTTCTTCTTAAATTTTAAACTTATTTTATTATATTTATATTTAAACAAAAAATGATTAAAATTTTTTAAAAAAAGTTGATTAGGAATGCCAAAAGTTCCATTTAATAAAAATGATGTAAAAGCTATCAATCTTTTAGATGGAATTTATAGGAAAACTTTAGCATATAACAAAAATGATATACTTTGTCAATTTATATTAAAGAAGGATGCAGAAAATTCCCTCCATAGTTATGAAATCCATCAAATAGGATATATTGTATTATGTAAAATATAATTTAAACCTGAAACAAGAGGAGATTTCATAATTCAATAAGGAGAGGGCTATGTTTTTAACTTATAGGAGAAATATAGTGCAAAAATCTTAGAACCTGCCGAGGTTATTGATATTTTTAGCCCAATGAGAGAGGATTATAGATAAAGACAGAAGACGTATGAATATTATTTGTTTACCATTGATATGCTGCTAAAGAAAAAATTGCGAAGATACAAAAAAGAAATTCTCCCTTTAACCAATCAAAAAAGAATTCTTTTTTTCTTTCATAATTATTACTTATTTTTGTAGATAATGCAAAACAAAATGCAGATGATGGGCCTGTAAAGAGTAAATACGCGAATGTTACCTCATCTTTCTCTATATTAATAAGATGTAATACCATATCAAGAATGAACCATATACCAAAATATCCTATAAATGCAAGTAAAAAAAACCATCCAGCGAATTGTATCATCTTGATTAATTTAATATCCTCTGATATTGTCGATGGTTTTTCGATGGTCTTTTTCCTTATTTTCGACATTTTAAATCAAATAATTAAATAATAGATAATATTAATGTTTTCTTTTTAATAATTAGAGTTTTCATAAAAATATTTATGGTCTATTTTTAATAAAAAGAATTGCCTTAGCAATATCTCCATTACAATCTCTTAATACTGCCTCTGCTTCTTTTTTTTCTATGTTTGTTTGTGCTGCAACTAATATAATGTCTTCTTCAGTAATAGTTGGCTTTAACTCTGTATCTTCCAATTGTTCAATATCAACTACATCTGTGCTTTCATTAATTGAAAATTCCCCTGGAGAATATTCATCTGCGGAACCAATAATTTGATATATCTCTTGACCTGCTTGTTTCATTAATATAACTTCTGGTTGTTCTATAACTAATGTTTTTTCTGTTCCTTTAATAATGACTTGAGTAGCATCAATTTGTCCCATATCTATCCCCTGGGCCTGCATTTTTCTGCGCATCTGTCTAGATCCAAATTGATGTCCTCCTTCTCTTTTTTTAACCATTTGAGGCCGTTTAGGTTTACTTTTTGCTTTATTTTGCATTTCCTTAGGAAGTTTCATACTTTAAACACTATTTAATAATCCTTTTCTTATTATAATATAGGTAGATAGGTATTTATTTATACATTCCTTTTCTTATATTTATTGCTATACCCCTTTTAAATGTTTTTACATAAAGTACTGGAATTTTTAATCTTCCTATTCCTAATAATTCATTATTTTGATTAACCACAATTATTTCATCATTAGGTCTTAAATTATCATCAATATCTATTACATGCTTACAAAAAACATTTCTTCCTTTTTTAATAAATTCTGAAATTTCATTCAATACTTTGGCTCTTAATTTTAATTCTGGAATTTTTTTTATTATTTTCTGAGCTGAAAATAAACTAAGTGTGAAAAAACCATTACTAGGTCTTAAAGTAAGCATTAAATTATTTTGATAATAAATATACCTAATTTTTCTTGTATTTTTTGACCGTTCAATACGAATCTTACTTTCATCATTAAAAAGAATATCTGTAATATAGGGGCCAAATTGATAATCTGAAATTGATTTAACCTTTCTTAATGCTAATAACTTACTATCATTCATATCTTAATAAAGCTAATATATCTCTTACTTTAAAAAAAGCACGTATCTAATATATAACTTAACATATTATTAATGTTAAAAGGAAAAAATAATGTTAAGAATAAAATCCTGACTCAACTTTTTTATTTTTTATTTTATTCAAAACTTTATTTGTAGCTTCAATGAAATCTTCTTCTAAAATAATTCCAGCATCTTTCCTAATGGCAAACATTCCTGCCTCTGTACAAATTGCTTTTAAGTCTGCCCCAGTTGCACCCTCGGTCATTGCTACTAATTTCTTTACATTTACACGTTCAATAACGTTTAATTTTCTCATATGAATTTTAAAAATTGCATCTCTCGCCTCCTCACCTGGAATTGGAAATTCAATAAGTCTATCAAATCTACCTGGCCTTAATAATGCTGGATCCAAAATATCTATCCTATTTGTCGCACCAATTATCTTTACATCTCCTCGTTGTTCAAATCCATCTAATTCACTCAATAATTGCATTAGGGTTCTTTGAACTTCTCTATCTCCTGAAGTAGCGATCTTAAGTCTCTGAGAACCAATCGCGTCTAACTCATCGATAAATAAAATAGTAGGGGCTTTTTGCTTAGCCAAATTAAATATTTCTCGAACTAATCTAGCACCTTCACCTATAAATTTCTGAACTAATTCAGAACCTATTATTCTAATAAAAGTAGCTTCAGTTTCATGAGCAACTGCTTTAGCCAATAATGTTTTACCCGTACCTGGAGCCCCATAAAGTAATACTCCTTTTGGAGGGTCAATACCAACTTCTTTAAACAACTCTGGTTTTTTTAATGCTAATTCTACAGTTTCTCTTACTTCTAATAATTGATCTTCTAGACCTCCTACGTCAGAATAAGAAATATCAGGAATAGCATCAATAACTTCCATACCTTTAACGAATGGATCTAATTTTGTAGGTAAAATTTCCATTATCACAAAAGTCCGTTGATTTAAAGCGACTCGCATTCCAGGTGTAAGATTCTCATTTTTTACTTTCCTACTTACATTTACTACAAAACTTGGACCTGTAGAACTTTTAACAATTGCTCTTCCTTTTTCTCCTCCTAATATATCAATAACCGTTGCAGAAACAAGTGGTGGTTCTCTTAATCTATCTATTTCATTTCTTAAACTATGAAGATCTTGTTCTAATCTTAATCTTTCTGCATCAAGAAGTTGTTTTTCTGTTTCTAAATTTCTTAGTCTTTTTTCAAGATGCCTTGTATAAGTTATTAAATACTCTCCATCTTTTATGTCCTTATCTTTTTTCTTTTCTGTTTTTGCAGGCATGAGGATATCTTACTTAATCAATAAATTTTATCTCTAATTTATAAATAAATTTTGATTCATATAAATTTAAGTATACGATAAAATGCTCCTTAAAAATTCTTTATTTAATTTAAAAAAATATTCTTTATTATTCTTATTGTCTATTTTTTAAAAATAAGTAAACCCAAAAATTATAAATATTTTTCAAATCTGTTATAGTATGTAAATTAACTTATATTAAAGCAGTATCTTTAGTTATTTTTTATGTCAAAAAAAGAATACAATAAGAATATGGAAATTGATACGTGCCCTATATGTGAAGGAAAAATATGGGGAAAAGGTCAGAGAATTATATTAGAAGGTGCTAGAATTACTGTTTGCCAAAACTGTGGTCAATTGGGGACTAAAATAACAGAAAAACATAAATTTACGGGGATTTCCTCTAAACCCTCATATTCGAGAGGACATAGTAAAAACTCAATAACATCTCAAAAAAAACCTGCATTTAAGGCAAATTCTATAGATGATATGGAACTCGTGTCTGATTACGCAAAAAGACTCAGATCTGTACGAATGGCTAAAAAACTTAATCAAGATCAGTTTGCTCAAAAATTGAATGAAAAACCCTCATTAATTAGGAGAATTGAAGCTGGTAAAGTGAAACCTACTATTAAATTAGCAAAAAAAATTGAGAGTGTTTATAATATAAGATTATTACAAAAATCAGACCAGATTGAAGTAAATACTGAAAGATTTATGAAAAAAAGCACCGGCTCCTCTCTCGGTGATATTGCTTTTATAAAAAAGAAGAAATAATTAATCTTCTGGATTAATGGTTATTTTTGACTTATCATTGAGAACTATTTTTTTTTTAAGAAATTGGATAATACTTTGATTATCTTGAGCTTCTAAGGGACCACCACACTCAGGACATTTAAAATTCAAATCAAAAGCCTCATCAAACTTATATTTTATTTTCTTTTGCTTACAATTCTTACACGTGAAAAAATAATTGCTTTCCTCAAATTGTAATCGATCTCTTAATTTTTCTTGAACAAGCTTTTTTTTTTCAAAGAGAAGATCTTCAAGAAGATCAAATTCATGCCACCAAAAGTATATAAACCATCCAGTAGCTTTATCCCTGATCCGCCTGAACTGAGCGAGCTTTGCACTATATAATTTATATAAAGTCTTCCTTATAGTATTTAATTTTAAAATTTCCTCATCATTTGGTTCATAATCAATTCCAGTACCTTCAATCCTTTCCTTTATATTTTCAGTGATCTCCTCGTCAGTAATATCTTGATTCTCAGAATTTAAAAGCTCGATTCCAATTTCAATAGCTACTTCTCCACCAATAAGATATAAAAACGAACGTAATAAGGGGGTTAAATTTTTAATGAAAGTAATCCCTCGTCTAAATTTATCAGTTTATTGTAATTAGAATCTTTTATGAAAATTAAATTTTTTTAAATTTTATATTTTTACTTTGCTTAAATAATTAGACAATGATATTATATTGCTTTTCAATTAATTCTCCATCAATATCAATTGAACGTATCATTTTTCCTTTTCTTACTGCCATAATACGTTTTAGTCCCCAGTTACCAATATCTTTGGGTAATACAAGATCATTAATTAAGTAATTATTTTTAATTGTTATATTTTTCCATTTACTTGGTAGCTCCGCTTTAAAATCTATTATTGCTAAATCTAATATTAATTGAAGATTTTTATTTATATTATTAATTATCCCAGTACAGAATTGTATTCTTTTACTAAGATCATCTTCCTCTATTTTTTTCTTGGATGGTTGAGGTAATCTTTTTTTAGTAGTAATTTTACATGTTGGACTTAAATTGAAAGATAGTAAGTAATAGGAATCTTTTCTAAAAGTTTCAATACTTTCTAAAAGGGTTTTCTTGTCTATCGTGTCAATAATCTCTGCTTTATAGTTTTTTATTTTTCCAGTTGATTTTTTTAATGTCCAGTTATAACCTAAATCTGTGATTACGTTCTTTATATTACTTCCCGTTATTAAAACTCCTTTTATTTCAATTAATTCTTTAGATATGGTTCTAGCAACGATTTCTAATATTAAATCCTCATATTCATGGGTACTTTTTAAAGTTATTCTTGCATTTGTTTTTGTGATCTTTAAGGCAGGTCCAAGAAAATCTCCCCTTGAATACCTATAGAAATGACGATGAATATTTTTATGATTATTAAATGGATCTTTTAATTCTGGTGTTTTGATAACTTCACTTAAAAAATGCATTTTGTTTTAAAAGATATTTCTTTATTGATACTTATTGAATATTAATATTAAATTTAAACAATTATTTATATCTTTAAATTTTATCTCCTTTATAAAGCTAAAAAAATAAAAAATTTAAATCAATAAATTTTCACTAAAATAAAACTATTATAATGTCTTCACCATTACAAAATATTATCAATTTTAAAAGAACTTGTGTATTATTACAAGAAGATACTCCCCCTCCCCTTGAAGAGGCATTTCAAGGACCTTCTTTAGCGTTATGGGTTTTTGCTTGGATCTTTTTAATAATAGGTATCATAATATTATTTATTTTAATAATATATACAAAATATGGAAGAGAAACATCAATTAGATTGTCTGTAATCACAATTTCATTAGTATCATTCTTTTTAGGTTTTTCTTTTCATTTCTTTTTACTACATTTTGGAATGTGAGAGAATAGAAATAAGAGGTTCTTAGAAATATTTAGAAATTATATAATAATTTTTTATTTAATATTCAATTTTTTATATATAAAATTTTAATAAAATTTATATCAATTTAAAGGTTTTTTTATGTTATTTCAAGGAGGAGCTGAGTCATCTCTTATATTCATTATTGGATTAGTTATCGCAACAATTATTGTAACATTAATAATGTACCTCACAGTAAAAGTTATTATTTCTGATCATAAAGCCTCTGATAAAAAAGTAATGATTTTAATAGTTGCTTTTCTTGCGGTATTAATTTTACCTATAGTTGCAGGAGCCTTTGGACTAGTATTAGGTGCTATAGGCAACCTCTTAGCTGAAGCTAGAAACGCCTTAGATGGAGGAGGACAAAACTTCTTAACCCAATTGGTGCCCATTATTTACTTTTTAATGCTATTAGTACTAGTAAAAATGTTAATAGATATTGCCTGGGAGCAAGCACTATGGATATCATTATTCACATTATTTATAATGTATATTATTTATTCTTTAATACCTGAATTATATATAGTTATTAATTTTGGATAAAGAATAAAAATAATTTATTTTTTTAGTTAAAAAATTAGACTTTTTCTTTTAATTTTAGCCTTGGGGCCAGTCCTAAGCTCATCATTTCTTGAAGTAGCAACTTAAATGCATAAGAGCAAACAACCTTGGAAATTACAGTACCATCTCCACAGATTGGGCAAAAACGCTTATCTCGATTTCGATCATAAACCGCTAATAGACCACATTTTTCACATATTAAAATAACCGTTCTATCAGATTCATCTAATAATCTTTCTTTTAATAATAATGCAGAACCATGTCCAACTAAGCAATCACGTTCCATTTCTCCAAATCTTAGACCTCCTTCACGAGCACGTCCTTCAGTCGGCTGTCTCGTTAATATTTGGACGGGGCCCCTCGCTCTAGCATGAAGTTTATCCGCAACTAGGTGATATAATTTTTGATAATAAATAGGAGCACAATAAATACCAGCTTCATATTTCTCTCCAGTTATTCCGTTATACATTATTTCTCTTCCATTAAATTCAAATCCTGCTTCCACCAACTTCTCTTGGAGCTTAGTTATATCTTTCCATTCAAAAGCAGTAGCATCTCCAAGTTTTCCTGTATTACACGCAATTTTTCCGCTTATACCTTCAAATAATTGTCCTAAAGTCATTCTTGAAGGCATCGCATGTGGATTAACGATAATATCGGGTATCACGCCAGATGATGTAAAAGGCATATTTTCTTGAGGTTGAATGAGTCCAAGGACTCCCTTCTGCCCGTGTCGTGAAGAAAATTTATCTCCTAATTCTGGAATTCTTAGATCCCTTACTTTAATTTTTACTAGTTTATTTCCATCAACTGTTTCAGAAATAATTACTGTATCAACAATTCCTTTTTCATTATGTCTCATGTTCTTTGATGTTTCCCGTCTATTTGGTTGTGTTAATTCAAATTCCTCGTAGGATTTAATAAATCGTGGAGGAGATGTACGACCGATTAACACATCACCCCCAAAAACTTCGGTTTCGGGCTCAATTATCCCATCCTCTTCGGAAAGTAATCGATAAGATTCCGCAGATTTGAATCCTCTTACTCCCCTCTCCGGGATTTCAAACTTATCAATTTCTCCACCGGGATATTTACGTTCTTCAGCATCATATGTTCTAAAAAAATGACTTCGAGCAAGACCACGCTCAATTGAAGCCTTATTTATAATAATTGCATCTTCAATATTAAATCCTTCAAAACTCATCATTCCTATGATAAAATTTTGACCAGCAGGACGTTTATTAAATCCAACAATTTCCATAGGGCTTGTTTTAACTAAAGGTTGTTGAGGATAGTGTAATGTATGTCCTCTGGTATCAAGTCTTAAATGCATGTTTGCTGAAAATAATCCTAATGCTTGTTTAACCATTCCCGCTTCATAAGTATTTCTTGGTGATTGATTATGCTCTGGAAATGGAATTATTGAAGCACAAATTCCTAAAATAGCCGCAGGAGATATTTCTAAGTGTGTATGCTCGGATGTAATATCTTCTTCAAACATGGCTATATATGCATTCTCTTCTTCTTCAGCATCTAAATATTCAATTACTCCTTTTTCTATTAAATTAGACCAAACATACTTTTTTTGTATTAATTTTTCAATATCTTCTTTACTAACTAATAATTTCTTGTTTTTTAATACAAATAAAGGTCTTGTAGCTCTTCCCGCATCACAATTTATTTGCACTTCTTTAGAGTCGTGATAATAACCTATATTTATATGTTGCCCAATCTCTCCTTTTCTTCTCTTTTCTCTTAGTTGGCGAATAAAGGGATTATGTTTTTGATGAATTCCTATTAATTTACCATTTAAAAAGATTTTTACTTTATCTCCTTTAATATACTTTACTTCATTAATAGAAATTACTCCTAAATCTACTAAAATATTTTCAAGAATCCTTTCATCTGTACCAACAGAAATAATCGAAGCAAGGCCAAGGTTTTTAACTAATCCACAATTTGGCCCCTCAGGAGTTTCTGCGGGGCAAATCTTTCCCCATTGAGTGGGATGTAAATCTCTTGCTTCAAAATGTGGTTGACTTCTACTGAGTGGTGATATAACTCTTCTTAAATGACTTAATGTTCCAACATGATTTGTTCTATTTAATAATTGACTTACACCTGCTTTTCCACCAACCCAATTTCCTGTTGCTAAAGCATGGCGAATCCTTTCTGTAATAACATCTGCTCTTACTGCAGTTTTTATATTTGGAGCTCGTCCTCGAACAGCCGTCCTTTCTAATTGATACTTTATATCTTTTACGAGATTTAAAAAGGCAACTCTAAATAATGATGTAAATAATTCTCCTGCTAGTTTTAATCGCTTATTAGCATAATGATCTTTATCATCAGGCTCTCTAAATCCTAATGCTAATTCCATAACTTTTTGAGCCATTTGGCCTAAATAATATGCTTTTTTAATTCGATCTTCCTCGTTATTTCCTATGTGTGGTAAAAGATATCTATCTAAAACTTGAAGAGCTCTCCTAATACGATAATCTTTAGTTTGTCCAATTGCCACTCTTTTTCCTATATAATCAAGAGCATTATGTTGAGATTTCTCAGGATCTTTTAACACTTGAATTTCAGATGCAACATCTATTACAGGAATTAATTCCTTTTGGATTTCTGGGTTTTCTGAGATTGCTTCAAAGATTTCTTTATCAGAATGTAAACCTAAAGCTCGCATAAGAATTGCTAACGGAACTTTACCAGGAACTGAAGGAAATGAAACTCTCAAATTCCCATCCTTTTTTCGTTCAATGGTAACTGGTGCACGAAATCCACTTCTAGTTGAAAAAACCTTCGCTTGATGCGTGGCACTTGAACTTCTACTCGCTTCCTCCGCTAATATCCTATTTGGGGCTAAATCTTCTTGAGTTACTAAGACCCTCTCAGTACCATTTATTATGAAATATCCTTCCCGCTTAACGAAAAAATCTCATTAAGTTCCGGGGTCAAGAGGGTCTTCTCCCCGATTAATCAATTCTTGTTCTGTTAAACTTTCCAATGGACACCTGCAACTCTTAAGCATTATCGGGATTTTCCCAATATAAATGTCAAGAGTTTCCTCAAATTCTTCTCTCTGAGTTCTCTCATCAATAGTAATAGGAGTCATCTCTAAAGTTATATCTGCTGCATAACTTAATTCCCTAATTCTTGCTTCAATCGGAGTAATCTCCATTGTAGCTCCATCTGCTTCCCTTACTTTTGGTGTCCCTACTTTGATTTTACTGAATTTAATTTTAAAACCAGGAATATCAGGTATTACTTCCCCTGACTCGTTGACGATATCCTGCATTTCATGCTCAATAAAACTATTGTAAGAATCAAGATGTTGACGGACTAAACCCTTCTCATCAAAAAGACTCTTTAAAATTAACCATTTATCCTCATTTGATAAATATTCAGAACTCAATATTCTTTAACCCTATTATTTTAATTTTAAATAACATAAAAGTTAGACCTTTTCCTTTTTAACATATCTATAATAATTTATCGAAGTTATAGTTGTCTTCGAATCACGTATAATCTTAATTACATCTCCTTCTTTTGCCCCTATTGCTATTGCAACGGGATCCTTTTCAAATATTTGAGGTAAATCAATTACATCAATTTGATATTTCTTTAAAAGCTCTTGTGTTTCTTCTTTAGTTAAAAGAGTATGTTTCGGGACTAATTTATGAAGGAGTACATCAATTTTTCGTTTCTTTGTCAAAAAAAGTTGCCTCGTATGACGTGCAAATAACAAGTTATATAAGAATAAGTAAAGACTTGTAAAAAAATTTTACGAAATTAAATTTTTAAAAATTCAAGTTAAAAATCCAATAACCACTCCGTTTATAAAGAATTTCAATTTGGTTTTTTGGGAAAAGATCTTTTATACTTTTAAAAATAGAATCTGCACCCATCTTTTTCTTTATTACAAATTGAAAAAAACCATTCATAGTTAAATGATTTGGTATTTTTTCAATTAGATTAAGAAACTGCTTCTTACCTTGTCTTAAGGGCGGATTCATAAAAATCCCATCAAATTTTAATTTTTTTTTAATAATCGGTTCAAAATAATCACCTGATAAAGCAAAAATTCGCTTTTTATAATTAGTTATATTGATTTTAATATTTTCTTTAGTACACCAAATGGCTCTTTTATTAATATCAATTAGAAATACTTTACTTGCAGGTAATATATATCCTAAGACTATTCCTATAGGTCCATAACCACATCCTAAATCAAGGAAAATGCCTGGTTCTTGAGGGATTGTCATGTGCTCAATAAAAACTTTAGTTCCTAAATCAATTTTCTTAAAAGAAAAAACACCAGAAATAGTTTTAAAAACATAAAGATGTCTGCGTAAACTTTCCGAAACTGTATGAATCTTTAACTTAACATCGGGGAATTCTGAAAAATAATGGTTATTTTTTACCATCGTATTTAAAAATTTTTTCATTCCAATTTTTTTTCTTTCCAAGGGGGATATATACCTCGTTCCATAAAAATCTTGCTCGTTTTTACCATTATTCCTGATTTGGCTTTATATATCTGCATTGCATCCTTGTTAGCTATTCCAAATCCAATTAGTTCTTTTTTTAGCGTCATTAATGAAACTAACTTTCCAGTTTTTATCCTAGCATCTATGAACATTATACCAGCAGCAGCTAAAGCAGCTCCATGACAAATAGCATCAACAGCAGTGTCTCTGATGAAAATCTTTGGTAAATGCTCAACCATTTTTTCCATTGGGAATATCATTTTCCTTAAATACTTTTCTTCTCCTTCCTCTTGATAAATTATATAAGCATCTTTTAAATCTTGAAGAGTAGTTAAATTATCAACTTCTTTAAAATTTCCTACTCGAGTTCTCCGTAATTCAAGCATATGAGCACCAGAACAAAGAGCTTCTCCAATATCATAACATAATTTTCTTATATAAGTTCCAGCTTCACATCCTACTCTGAATAATATATGATGATTATTTATTTCGAGCAACCTAATGTAGTATACTTCTCTTACTCTTAATCTCCTAGAAACTGATGATTTTATTGGGGGTCTTTGGTTTAGCTTTCCGGTAAATATTCTAAAAACGCTCTCTATTTTCTTCCGTGATTCTGGAGAATGTAAATACATTACACAAATATACTCTTTTCCTGCATTTAAAAGTGCAGATAAAACTTTCGTTGCTTTTCCTAACGCACATGGTAAAACACCCGTAACTTTTGGGTCTAATGTACCTCCATGGCCAACATTTTGTATTCCTAAAATTTTTCTTACCCAAGATGCTACTTCATGACTTGTCGGACCTCTAACTTTATCTAAATTTATCACGCCATATTGAAGTAATGTTTCTATATTCCTTTTACTTGGTTCACATCCATAAGCAGGATTTGGAATTTCCTGGGATTTTACTAATAATTGCTCTGGTTCATCAGAAGGAAGCTTTAATTCTGTATTTTCCATATTAAAAAATTAAGATAGAATTTTTCTATAAATAAATTATTGCTAGGTTAAATTTGATTTTTATTAATTTTTAAAACTAAAAAAGAATAATTCATAATGGAAAGCGGGCCATGTGGGATTTTCTTTGCCATTCGAGTCGAATAGGCAAAATCGAACCCACGACCTTCAGGTTAAAAGCCTGCTGCGCTACCTGCTTACGCCGAAAGCGCGAAATGCGCCTAAAACTGCGCTAATGGCCCTATACTTACCTAATAACTAATTTTTAAAAATAATCATTTTATTATAGTATAAAAATTGATTAATAGTAAAAATGTAATATATCAAATCTATAATAATTTAAAACTTTTTCTGTGAAGTCTAAATTTGGTTAAGTAATTGGCTCTTCTAAAAATTAACTCTATTTAAAATGTTCGTATCCCCTACTTTTTAACTCACTTTTTTTTCCATTTCTTAAAATATAGATTTTTTCTTCAGAAATTACTTTTCCAATTTTAAAAAGATCCCCACCTTTATCTTTAACAACTTTTTGGGCAGCGATAAAATTTTCTGGACTAATCGTAAATAAATGTATAAATTCTTCTCCAGCATTGAATACTAAATCCTCTAAGGATATATCATATTCTTGAGAATATTTTACTGCTTCTTGGTCAACTAAATTATCATCAAATTCAATTTCGAAACCTAATTCTGGATTAGATAACATTAATTCTGTTAATGACTTTGATAATCCATCAGAGGAATCTATACTCGCCGTTACTATTTTTTTTTCAGTTAAAAAATATGCTTCCTCCCCAATATCCTCTGGATCTAATACACTCTTTATTGATCTTTGATAAGAAGGGAAATTATTTATAATCCCATCCTTTTCTAAAAGGATATCAAATCCTACCCCTGTAAGTCCAAATTTTCTATTTGAGACCAAATAATCTCCTGCTTTCATTCCATGCCTATAAATGATATTTGAATGACATTGAAAACCAAAAACTGTAGGATTAATAATTATTTCTTTAGTATCATTAATATCTCCACCAATATAATCGATGTTGAATTTTATGCTATAATCAATAATCCCACTCATTAATTCTATGAATTCTTCTTGTTTGAGTTCAGCCGGCAATCCTAATGATATTATAAGTCCTCTTGGCTTAACATTTTTAACTATTAAATCGCTTAAATTCATTATAATCGATTTACGACCAATCTGATAGAAGTTCATTTGAGGAAGTATATCGGTCGTAGATACTAGCATGTCTGAATTCAGTATTATTTTATTATCTGATTGTACATCCTTAAGATCAAAAAAAAAGAATCATCTCGTATTAATTTCTTTCTGGTTTTCTTAAATACCAATTTTTCAATGATATTTATTAATTCAAGTTCTCCAAGATCTCTAATAGTATTATTATTCATCAGAAAAAATTTATAATTTTTTTTAAATTAATATTAATAACATAAAAAAAACCAGCCTCTGTGGCTTAGTGGTAGAGCTATTGATTCGTAATCAAATAATCGATTAATTCAGTCGATCAGACGACTCGGTCGGGGGTTCAATTCCCCCTAGAGGCTTCATTTATACGCCCTGTGCAACAATAAACTTCTTAACTAATTGTAATGCAAGCATTTTAAAGGCATCATTAATATTTTCTCCTGTTTTTGCGGAGGTTTCAATGTATGGTACTCCTAACTCACCGCCTAATTTATTACCGTCATCAGTAGATACTTGTCGATCACTTACTAAATCGACTTTATTTCCAACTAATATTAATGATATTCCCTCAGCTACCGTTGTTATTTCTTTATTCCAGTTTTTAATATTCTCATATGTCTCTTTCCTAGTAACATCAAAAACAAGAATTCCCGCCTCTGCATTCATTAAATATGATTGTCTAACACGTTTGAACTGAGATTGTCCCGCCAAATCCCATATAACAAATCTAACTTTAGATTCCAAACCCTCAAATGCACATTCCTTTTTCATTATTGATGTACCAATAGTCGATTTATAATCCGTTTGGAAAGCATCCTCAACAAAACGATGTACCATGCTAGTTTTTCCAACTCCTCCATCTCCACCTAAAATTAATTTAAATGCATATTCTCCAGATTTAATTTTAATTTTTTGTAATTCTCCCACTTTTCTATCAATATCTTTTCCTCCCCCTTCAGAATAGATTTTAGGGATTACAGGACTAACTGATCGTCCGTCAAATATACGAGCAATTTTTTCTGCTGCTAAATAAGCGAAAGGAAATACAGGATCTACCAATGCGATTGCGTCAAGAATGGTTACGAAAATTGCTTCTGGGCCTGCTTCACAAAATATTAAGCGATATTTTTCTGTATCGAAGGTTCCAGTGCCGAATGCCCCCGAAGAAAACTCTTGCGTGATTCTATTAAGCACAGGCTCTACAAGGGCGCTAACACCACCTACAATCTCTTCATCCAAGGATTTATCTGGTGATGCAGAAATACTATCCATTACTAATCCATCTCGATTAACAATAAGCGCAGCGATTAAACCCTGACTTACTTCTTGCGCATACCATTGAAGTAAAGCTTCTATCTTTTTTCTATCTATGGGCATTATGTTGATCTTTTTATTTTTAGTACATATTAATTTATATAAATAATTTAAAACATTAATTTATTTATAAATTTATCAATATAAAACATATTTTACTTTTAAAAAATAATATAAATAGAAAAGAATAAATAAGTATGAGTCAAGACCAAAGCTCCTATCAAAAAGGTATTGAAAACCTTTTAAAAAAGCATGAAGAAGAATTTGAAAATATAATCGCTGATTATATTCTCAAGGTAAATAATAAATACTATTCAAATACTTTTCCATCTACTCAAATTTGTAAAATTCTATTAGAAAAACTTGAAAAGAAGCATTCAAAATTTTCAATTTTCCATAAAATTGTCCGTAAAATTTTAAATAAATGGGTTGATAAAGATATATGTAAAATTGTTTCTGAAAAAAAAGAACATCAAGTTAAAACTATAGTGAAATTTGATAATGAGGGTTTTATACAATTAAAACAAAAAATTATTGATTTAAGTATAAAAACAATTGAAGAAGGATTAAATAAACAATTAATATCGGTTGATACATTAAAAAAAAGAGAAGATATTTTACAGAATATTGAATATGAAATAAAAGATTTATTCTTCACAATAGAATCTGATGAGGAATAATAACTAAATAGATTTTTGCCATTTAATTATCTTTTTATTCCAAATAGTTTTATTTTCAAAATCTCCGATCTCTTTATAAAGTTCTTTTAATTCTATTGCTTCATTTATTGGGATTTCTCCTTCTGTTTCTAATGATGTAACTAAATCTATTTTTTTTCCAATTTTATTATTTAATTCTTCAAAAATTTCTGGCTTTTCATTCATTAAAAAGCAATTTTTTAATGAATATAAAGTTCTTAAAGCTAAATCTTTCTTAATCTTTTTATTATGCAAATCTTCTGTTACTTTTTTTATTAAATATTCTGGGAAAAAGAAATCAAACTGTAAATCGGTCTTTAAAAAGACCCAACTATTTTTTTCCTCGCTTTTTTCCACATAAACATCAATAATATCAAATTTCATTAAAATCTTCTTGATATCTTTAAAAATAGAATACTTATTTAGAAGATTCTTCATTTCTGCGGGTTTTTTCTTTATAAAATCGATTATTTTCATTAAATTTGGAAACCTAATGATTTCAATTAAATTATTCTCAAAATCAGCTATTAATTTACTCCTTGATTGTACATAACTAGAAAAATATTGTTTTATGCTAGTTAAAATCCTTTCCCTTAAAGATAATGGAATATTTCTTTTTTTTTGAACGTATTCTATTAATTGCTTCGGAGGAACTCTAATCAAATAAAAATCTTTAATTAAGTGATAATGATCCTCATTGTTTAATTCAAAATTATTAATTAATTTTATATCCTTGAACATGGTTAATATTTTCTGTAATTTTTTTTTATTCATTTTATAAGAAGGGTGTAGAATCTTTATTATGGTCCTTTCATTTAAAGGCCCTTCTCTAAGAACTTTTATGACATTATACATTTCAATATTAGTCATTAATTCTTTTATAAATATATCGCTCATTTTATACTATTCTCCAATATATTATTTATATATGAAATTCAGATTCATTGATTCCATTGTATTAAAATTAAATATTCTTTTATTAATAATAGATTTTGAACTAAAAAATTTTCTTACATATAGTTTTATCTATATCTTGTATAGATAACTTTTAAAAAAATTCTATAAATTCAATGAATTATATATATTAAATTAACTTTAATGATTTTTTTTAATTTAATTTTTTCTCTTTTTTAGCAGAGGTTGCCAAGTATGGTCTAAGTGTTTTTAAACAAATAAACACGACTAGCGGCGCTAGACTGAGGTTCTAGTGACACAGGTCAACGATAGACACTTGTCTTCGCCCTGAGTTCGTGGGTTCAAATCCCACCCTCTGCATTTCTAAATTTAACAAAAATCGAATTGAATTAATTATTAAATTCCCCTCCATCTGCATTAATTAAAAAAAGTCCGATAATTTTTGTTGTCTAATTTTAGGATTATTCGTTAAACTTATTACATATTCTTCTATCAATTCCATTCGTTGTAAAGTATAATTATCTAAATCATATTCCTCACAAAGCTTAATTGCTCTCGATATGTATTTTTCAATACCTCCTCTATTGACAGTTAAAATCACGTTATTTCCACATTTAGGACACTTCCCACCATTAGAAATTGGAGGCCTTCTAAATTTAGCATTACATTTAACACATCTAAATCCTTGAATTGCGAACTTTCTCAAATTTCCTAATATATCTGGATTAAAATGAGACCTAAGAACCTTTTCGGCAACATTTTTAGCATCCACAGCCTTAATTATTTTACCTAAATGTAATTGAGCTTCAATTTTATCGTTCATAGATTCATATGTTTTATATGCGGTCATGAAATTTCCAGCATTAATATCATCAGTAGGGATATTAAATCCTGAATCATATTGCTCTGGAGTTCCTAATTGACTTTTAACTAATCTCATTACTGCTTCTATCTCGGAAGGTGAAAAATACTTCTGGGTTGCTTCATAAAATTCTAGTGGATACTTACTTAGAGTATCCACATTATGGGCTTCTTCATCAATTTCATTTGGATCTAATTTAGTTGATATGACGAGGGTAGCATCCATTCTTCCTCCGATTTTGCTTGGTAGATAACTTCTTGAAAAATTTAATATTGGATCTAATAGTAGCATTAATCCATCTTCATCGCCATCACAATTACGCCTTTTGGCCGCATGCCAAAATGGATGAGCATAAATAGAACGTGCTGGTGTAAATCCTATTATTCGTCCAATAATTCCCGCACTAGTATGAGGAGCTAACCCAACTATAAGATGTCCAATAAGCTCTTCTCTTGTTTTTACTTTATAATATCTATTCATGCCATAGAAATAATCTAATTCATCATCTAAAAAATTAGCAACTTTTATCATATATTCAGCACAATCATCTGAAAGTAAGATATCTTGAACCTTCAATTCAATGATTTGATTTTCATCATATATTGGGTTGCCTTTATAATCATATTTATACCCTAATTCTTTAAGTTGATTAACAGAACATCCAATTTCATTAGGTTTAAAATGAGTTAAGGGTATATCCGTAGCATCATATCGAATTTCCGCAGTTTTATATACAAGTACGTTATTTTTTGCTCTTAAAATTCCTTTTTCAATAGGTTCAGGAACTTTAAAACTATTTGTAAGTCCAAAAATACCTTTCAAATGTTTTGGGAATGATAATTGTAAATGTTTTAAGGTAGAATGGACATATTTCTTTATATTAAATGTAGCTCTACTTGAACTCTTTAAAAGTTGACCACATTGAGGACATATTGGATCCTCCTTAGGATTTACTGCCGGAAATAGTTTTTTACAGTTTTCACAAATAGACCTTAACTCTGTATGCACTCTACATTTTGGACATAAATTAAACATAGTGTCTTTACCACATTGGGGACATTCTTTTCTGCATACATCGATAATTATTCTATATGTTTTTTTTTCAGCTTCTCCGAAAGATTCAAGCCCCTTCTTTTTGGATTCTATCGCTGTTTCATTTTCTTTTACTAACTCCATTGCTTTTTCCACTGATCGAGAATTCCCAACCTTATCGCTTAATGGAAATAGTGCATGGATACCTTTCATACTTTTTCTTTCTGACTTCTCTGGACGCCCCATTCGTGTGCCCATAAAATATGGAGCTTTATCCTTGATTTTTATGGAGGAAAGACTATCAAAATAGGAAAATACATTTTCAAATCCTTTTAATTTGATAGATGCTTTTGTTTCTAAATTAAAAATTATCTTATAGATATAATTCATCGCATTACTGAATATTATCTTATCTTCCTTAACTTTATGTAAAATAAACGCCTTTTCCAGGATTTCTTTAGTTCGTTTATTATTCTCTACAATGATTTTATTTTCAGATGGTTGATATCCATTCATAAAAGCCTTTCTTAATTCATTCAATTCAAAAACAGGTAAATTACCCCAAAAATCAAGATAAACAGGATGCAAAGGAATATGATAAGTTTCAGAGATTATAACAGCCTCTTCAGCAGTAGGTATATTGCTAAATGGATCTTTAATATATTTTTTAAGAGTATTATCAACTTCGGCATCTTTTCCCACCGCTTTCTCTAATTCTAATGCCCACCATTCCTCAACATAACCAGAAGGTATCAATTTATGATAATTTTCTGCAAATTCTCCAAATCCAAATAATATATCTCCTAAAAATAATATCTTTTTAATGTCAGGAAATTTTTTTTTAGCAAGTTCAATGCTAGAAATTTTAATAACATCTCCCGATTTTAATTTCACTATTGGAGGTTCAATATAACTAACAGGGCATATACTTGTACTCTTTCCTGGTCTCTCTATTCTAAGTTGGGTTCCTATTGCTATAAATCTATCTAAAACAACCATCGTTGCGGGATGTATCCCTCCTGCTGCTAAACTTGTATTTCTCGATTTTCCATATCGGATTCTATGACCTCCCACTCTAGAGGGATGACTAAATACGGGTCTCCCTGCTAATAAATCGGAGATGTATTTATAGTTTGGCAAAATTTTTTTTACATCTTTTATTTCTTCTGTTTTTTGATCTGATTCTTTTTCTGAGATTTTTTTCAAATCTGCTAGCCATTCCCAACCTTTTAAATTCATTGTTTTTGTTATTTTAAGGAGTTTAGACTTCTTTGAGAGAATTCCATCATTTAAAACTAAACATGCTCCACCCCGGACTCTATTAGTTTCTACTCTTGGTAAGTTTCTAAATGCTGAAATCTCTTCTATTTCTGTAGGATCTCCATTAATCTCAACTGGAAGATTCTCAACAGCAAATCTAATCTCTTCATTCGAAGAAGGATATTGGAGATGTATGATTCTATCATATAATTTTACTTCTTCTACATATCTACCGATTTCTCCCTCTGTTGCTTCATATCTCGGAATATTTGATTTTTTTCTAACAAAATCTGCGATAAGGACACATAATGCAGCTGTTGTACCTCCAGCTGCCCTAATTGGCCCTGCAAAATATAAAGATAAATATTTATTTTTTTGATGGTCTTCTCTAATTAAAATTTTCGATATACCTTCAAGTGGAGCACTTACAACACCCATAGTCTTTATGGCTAACCCAACTCTAATGGCTCTCTCTACACGCTCTTCTAAAGATTTAATATTACCAATTTTTTTTTCTAGAATCTCAGAAACTACTTGAAATGTTATTTCATTGTCTGATTTTCCTTGTTTTTTTAAATCTCTGATAACATCAGCAACACCTTCCGGACCAACCAATTTTTCGACTCTTCCAGCTAAATCTTTTGCTTGTGGAGATTCAACAAATAATTCAGGATCTAATCCCTTTTGACGAGCTTCTTTAGCGATATCATAACATTGATCAACTTTTCGCTGAATAGATTCAAAATATTCCTCCATCTCCTTACTCATTTCAACCATAACTGATTTACCTTATCGTAGCATCTACTTTTAATATATTAATCTTATCATTCTAGTAAAATAAATCCATTTATTAACGTGATAATTGATTTTGTATATTAATATGTAGAGATTGTAAATTTTTACAATTTAATTCAGTCTTCTCATATATAAAGAAAAAAAATATTTTTCCTTTAATAAAAACCAATTTATCTTAATAAAATCTAATAATAATTATTTAAGAACTGATATAAAAACGATGAACTTAAGAAATTCGGAAGAAAAAAGACTTATAGTGAAAAAATTAATTAATTCCGGGATAAACATTACCCCTCCTATGTTAGATCTCTTTTTAAAATTAGATAATCCTTTGGAAAAAGTAAGTATTATAATAAAAGAGATCAGTTTCATTCCAACATTTAATAGCCATATAACAATAAAAACTTTGCAGCAAATACAAAATGAAGAAATAAAAAAAGTCTTATTAAGAAATTGGATAAAGCCAGTAAATCTTTCTACTACAGATGATAATAGTGAAAGATATGAAGAAAAGGAAAAAAAAAAGAAAAAGAAAATTAAGGAAGCTAAGATTATTTCACCACCAGATATTATTAAAGAGCCTCTTAAAAAAGAAGCCTCAATTATACCAAAAAAAAACTTTTCTTATAATTCTCCAAAAACTACTATAACTCCTTTTAATAATGATAAGGCTAAGAAAGTTAAAATTAAAACATCGGGATCTACAAAATCGGCATTTAAATTTAAATTGATTGCCAAGGAATACGATCCGGAATGGGAAGTATTAAAAGATCCTACTGGAAAGCTCTATACTAACGGAGAATATGACGATTTTTACGATTTAACTATAGATAAATTTAATCAACTTTACAAATTGATGAAAAATAAATCTGAAACTCTTTCAGCAAGTAAAATCAACAACATTATTAGAAATTCTCAAAATATTGAAGTTGCAACAATAGGTATAGTAAATGAAATCCGCCAAACAAAAAGAGGGAATTATCTCATTCTCCTTGAAGATATGACTGGTACTATCAATGTTTTGTTGCGAAAAAATTCTGAAGATCTTGAAAGTGTTAGACTTGCAGAAAGAACTATCAACGATCAAATGATTTTTGTAGAAGGAGCATATAGTCCAGGTGATAAAGGTAAGAAAGGAATAATATTTGCCAATTATATTTCAAAAATTGAATTTCCCAAAGATTTTCAACCAAGTAAATCATTAGATCCATTATCAATTGCTCTTATTTCTGATACTCACATTGGAAGTAAAGAATTTGAAGAAAAATTATGGAATAGATTTATAAATTTTTTAAATGGAAAAATTGGTAATAAGAATATTAAAGAAATTTCTGGGAAAATAAAATATATTATTATTAATGGCGATTTAATTGATGGAATTGGAATATATCCTAACCAACAAGAAGATCTTATCATAAATGATCTTTATAAACAATATAATAAAGCCGCAGAATTACTTGCACAGATACCTGAACATATAAAAATCTTTTATAGTTCAGGTAATCATGAACCCGTAAGAAATGCCATACCTCGCCCAGCTGTACCGAAAAAATACATTGAAGATTTAATGAATATCGATGTAAAGTGTTTAGGAAATCCTGCAACAATTAAAACACATAATGTAAATACACTTATTTATCATGGTGATAGCATTCTTGATATGAATATGTTGATTGCTGGCTTAGATCATGATAGACCCGTAGATACAATGAAAGAATTACTAAAATGCAGGCATTTAGCACCAGTTTATGGTAAAAAGACTCAGATTGCCCCTACAAATAAAGATTGGTTAGTAATAGAACAAATCCCTAGTATTTTCCATACAGGTCATGTCCATATCAATGATATGGATAAATATAACAATGTTTGTCTAATTAACTCGGGTTGCTTCCAATCTCAGACGGACTATATGAAAAGTTTTGGAATAATACCTACGCCAGGTATAGTTCCTATTGTTGAATTAGATACTCTTAAAGGTATTCCGCTAGATTTAAAAAGATTTAATTAATCATTACAAACAAATTAAGAAATAAAAGTGTTTAAATGAACTTTCCAATTCCTAAAAATGCTTCTGATATGGTGTTATATATATGGAAAATTATTGATCTTCAAACCATCTTAATAAATGATTTATTATATTCTATTTCATTCGAATTATTTCTTTTGTCTCCAGATAAAGCAGTCCAATTTGTAAATAAAGCTATTCAAACCAAGTTATTAATTAAAAATCAAAATAATAATATTTCATTATCTAATAATTTAGCTAAAAGATTACAAACTTGGCAAGTAAAAAGAAAAGAAGTATTTTTAAGCAATTTAAAATTAGAACAAGAAAAAACAACAGATGATAAATCAAGAGTTAAACTAGAGTCAAATTTCAATACAATATTTAAAGTATTTTCAGATAAAAGTACTATAAATCGAGCAACAGCAGTTTCAAAAGCTGCATTTGATATAATCAAATTTGATTCTAAAATTGGCATTATAAAAGCTAAAATTAAAGGAACGCAAGAGGAATCTTATTCGGTTGAAATTGATCTTAATAATAAAAACTTACAGCATAACTGCCACGATTTTCAAGTGAGAAGAGCAAAAAATAAAGAATTCTGTAAACATTTAGCTAAATTATTTCTTATATTAAAAGAACGAAATAAAACGTCAGCTACTAAATTTCTAAATGTTATTGCAGAAAATATTAATGATTGGGAGTTTTCAGGTTAATATTTAAACTAATTTTTTAAAAACATTATTTTTATAGATTAATTTATCTGATTGTAATATGACAGGTTTATAATTTAAAATATCACGGATTTTTTCTATTTCTGATAATACTTTCTCTAATAAATTCAGATCAATATCTAATTTAATAATTTTTGTCCTACCATAATGTCCCATTGATCTGGTATTTGCTTTAATTATGCCAGATAAAGCCAATTCATTAATATAATCACTAATTCTTCTTGTTGTAAGTTGCTTTACTCCCGGAATTTTATTAGTGAGTTCCATATACACGTCATTAATATGACCAGAAATGATAATAAATTTAGGATTAACTTTCTTAATCAAGTAGATTGCTGTTAATATAATTTGAGCTTGAAGTGGCATTCCTTTAATATAATCTATGATATGATCTTTTTCTAACTCGTTTTGTGCTCTAATCACAAACTCTTCTGAAATTATCTTACATTGAGCTCTCTCTGCTAAGTTTCCTGCTTTTTTTAATAATTGTAATGCTTTCCTTGCGTCACCATGTTCCTCTGCCGCTAATGCCGCACATAATGGAATGACATCTGACTTAAGCACACCTTCTTGAAAAGCAATTTTTGCTCTTTTACTTAGAATATCTCGTAGCTGACTTGCGTTATATATTGAAAAAACTACATGTTCTTTCCCTAAACTCGATATTACTCTTGGATCAAGACTTTCTTTAAATTTTAACTTGTTTGAAATTCCTATTAAGCTTGTTTTACAAAAGTCTAAATTCTCATTTAATCTAGTTAAATCATATAAGATTTCATTTCCACCTTGCTTTTCAGCAATCATATCAATCTCATCTAATACTAGAAAACAAATTGAATGATCCACTTTTTTATCCATTAGACCAAGTAATTTTTTAAATATAATATCTTTTGGAAGGCCAGTTGGGGGGATTTTTTCCCTTTCTGAAATTGTATTATAGATATGGGCTAAAATCCTATAAGGAGTAGAAACTACACTACAATTGATATATATCCACCATGGTTTCTCTGTATTACATTGTTGAGCTAATCTCTGGCTTACATAACGAATTGTTGCTGTTTTTCCTGTACCTGTTTGACCATAACATAAAATATTTGGTGGTGTGTCACCTCTTAAGGCGCATGCTGTTAATTCAGCCATCTTCTGAATCTCATTATCCCGATGAGGTAATTCTTCTGGGATATATGATGGAGAAAGAGCATCTCTATTCTTAAAAATGTTCGGTCCTCTTAAATAATTTTTATAAAATTCATCTATATTAAAGCTAAAATTATCATTATTGTTGTTAGTCAACACTTATGGCACCTTAAGAGCAATTTAAAACCTTTCCACTCGAAACTCTACATCTATTAATAAAATATAATAACCACACATTAATGTCCAAAATAAGTTCTGTATATAGTTTGCAATCGAAACTTATTTTTAAACTTAATTATTAACAGTTCAATTATTTGGAAAATGTTAAGTCTTTAATATAAAGTATTGATTTAATATGTTTTATTAATATATAATATAATTTATGTCGGTTCTTTAAAAGATAATTATTTACCAAAAAACATTATTAATTTATTATTAAAAAAAACAATTGAAATTGGCTGAGATAAGCTTTTAATAGAAAAAACTTTATTTTATTCAAATAATTATAATGACATACTATTTTTTATTA
Organism: Promethearchaeota archaeon; assembly: GCA_016839905.1. Next base: position 29,576 of record JAEOTJ010000080.1, read on the forward strand.
AAAATGAATTTAAAAGGGTACTAAATTGGTAAATAGAAGAGAACTCACCGAAAATGAACAAAGATCTAAAAAAATTGCGATTAGACTTGCATTGATTTTTGTTTGTTTGATTTTATTTCATTTTATTTTAATTTCAATTTTATTCTCTTGGTCAGATTGGATTGCTCTTCTTTTATTCAGCCTTTTATTCATCATACCTGCTTACATCTCAAATGCTTCAATGGTTATAACGGGAGGTGGTAAGCCAATTGATGGAGGAAAAAACTTTTTTGATGGTAGAAGGATTTTTGGCGATCATAAAACGTGGAGAGGCCTCTTATTAGGACCATTATTAATTGGTATTCCTTTATCAATCGCGATTTTTACTCTGTTTCTGTTTTTATGGTCTTTTCTTATAACTATTCCTATCATGGGAATCCAACAAGGAGTTTATCATATTTATAATGATATTTCTATTTTTGAATATTACTTTATTGGAGGTCCTGTCCCTATTGGATTTTTATCCTTAATTATTAGAATTGTACTCTGTGCATATGGTGCAGCAATAGGCGACCTTATTGGTAGTTTTTTGAAAAGACGTGTTAATATCAAAAGTGGTGAACCCTTTTGGTTAGCGGATCAATTGGATTTTGCAATTTTTGCAATTATTTTTACTTCTATACCTGCATTTTTATTACCAGAGTTATTTCTGGTGCCTGATGTAAATATTATAATATTTCTATTAATTTTAACTCCCTCTGTTAGTGTAATCGCTAATACCATAGCATATTTCCTAGGATTAAAAGAAGTTCCATGGTAATCAAAAGTCAATCATAACACATTTAACATTAATTGGGACAATATATCTTTTAAAAGTCGCATATTTTTCAAATATTATATGATTATTAAAAATTATATTTATAGCTTTTATATAATCCCCATGACGACCGATTGCAATTCCTCTTTCTTTAAATGTTAGTAAACCAATTCTAATTTTCCTTATATCTGTTTTATCACTAGTTTCCAATATTATATCATGAATGTATGTATCTGGAAAAAAGTTAAGCAAGAAGGAAATTAACCGCTTTTCAAACCTTATAATTACAACCTTTTTATTATTAAGATCTTTTCTAATACTTCTTAAAAACGTGTGTGATTGGAAATAATCCTTACTTTTCACAAAAAAAAAAATAAAATTATTAATTACAATGATATTCTTAGGAATAACTTTAGTCTTTTGGAAAAAATATTGATGGAGAATTAGTTCTCTATTGGAAAACTTTTTCTTTAAAACTACTTTCTGAGAAAAAAATAACTCTTCTTCAGATGAATTGTACATATACTACTCTTTTTAATATAATGATTTTAAAGTACAAGAAAATTATATTAAAAGAATGAATATTTTATAACTAAACATACTAATTCTTTAAGAAATTCTAAAAATGAATAACTCTGGTTATAAATTCGAAGACCATACAGCAGATGTACAAGTAAAAAGTTGGGGAAATACCTTAGAAAATGCTTTTTCACAAACAGCTCTTAGCTTAATTGCAACTATAACACCAAATTTAGATAAAATTTCTCAAGAGACAGAAAAAAAAATTAAAATTATCGCTGAAGATAAAGAAGCACTTTTATTTGACTTTCTTTCTGAACTACTCTTTATATTTGATGTAGAAGAATTAGTGTTTAGTAAAGTGGATGTACTTTATATAAAAAAAGTTAATGAACAATTCCAACTGGAAGCGAATTTAAAAGGAGAAATATTTAATAAAAAAAAACATGAAATTGGAACGGAAGTAAAAGCCATTACATATTCCTTTATGGAAATATTGGAAAAAGAAGGTAAAGTAGAAATTAATATCGTTTTTGATATTTAATATAATAATTTATCCTTTCACTACTCCAATTGGAACCAATCTAACTATTTTCTCTACAATATCTAGGTCATGGCTAACTTGAACCACTTGGTTTATGTCTTTATAGGCTCCTGGGGCTTCTTCTGCAATAACTTTCATAGAAGCAGCCATAATTAAAATACCTCGATTTCCCAAATCTTCTTTAATTTTCTTCCCCCAATATTTTTTCGTGGCTCTTGACCTTGACATCACCCTCCCTGAACCATGTGCTGTGGAACCAAATGAAAGCTCCATCGCTTTTGGTTTTCCTACACATAAATAAGATGACGAGCCCATTGTCCCTGGAATTAACACAGGCTGTCCAATCGATTTATAAGCTTGAGGTATGTCTGAATGCTCTGGCGGAAAGGCTCTAGTAGCACCCTTTCTATGGACATTTAATTTCATCTTTTTCCCATCTACATTATGTTCTTCTATCTTTAATATATTATGACATACACCATAGATTAAATTCAGATCTAAATCATCAGTATCTTTTTTAAATATCTCTTGAAATGATTCTCGTATCCAATGTGTAATTAATTGACGATTACAAAATCCAAAATTCGCTGCGCAAGCCATCTGACGTAAATAATTTTGGGCTTCGGGTGTATCCGCTGGGACACATGCCAATTCTCTATCTGGCACCTTAACATCATATTTTTTCATCGCTTTCTCTATATTACGTAAAGAATCTGTACATACTTGGTGACCCATTGCTCTACTACCTGTATGAATCATAACCGCTATTTGATTCTTTCCGATAATTCCAAGCTTTTTTGCTATCTTAACATTGTAAATTTCTTCTACTCTTTGAATTTCAAGAAAATGATTCCCACTACCTAAGGAACCGAGTTGATTTATTGCTCTTTGCTTTGCCTTTTGAGAAATTAATTTCGCATCTGCATCTTTTAAGAGACCATTATCTTCACATTGCTCTAGGTCTGCTTTAATTGCATATCCTTTATCTAGTGCCCAATTCAAACCCTCATTTAACACTTTATCTAAATCAGAAAATCCTATATCTAATTTACCCTTCGATCCTAATCCACTAGGAATATTCCTAAAAATTGAATTCAATAAAGCTGGAAGATAATTCTTTACATCATTCTCATATAAATTCGTACGAAGTAGGCGTACTCCACAATTTATATCATATCCCACTCCTCCTGGTGATATCATGCCTATATCTGCTTTTGTCCCTGCAACTCCTCCAATACAAAAACCATACCCTTGATGTGCGTCTGAGAGTGCAATAGCATGCTTCTCTATCCCTGGAAGACATGCCACATTTGAAATCTGATCCAATGTACGATCTAATTTGATCTTTTCTAAAATATAATCATTCGCATAAATATGTACTGGAACTTTCATCTGAAATTTTTCAATTTTTCCAGATATCCTTGCCATTAAAGTTGTTGGAGGGATTTCATAAATATTTTTATCGATCTTCTTTACATTCATCTTAATTTATTAAATAATTTAATTTTCAAAAATATTATCATTAATATTTGTAATTATAAATTTTATCTTTTTAAAGGTCATAGTGAAGTTTAAAATAAGTTGTTTCACATCGGTTAGTAAAATATAAAAATCAAAAAATAAAACCAGATAGCAAAATGAAGAGAATAGAATAATTAAAAAAGATAATTACTTTAGAAATTGATAATATCATTAAGATCCTTATAAATGTCTGCTAATTGAGATATAATATAGGGATCATATTGTTGTAAATAATAAGTTATATAACCTGGCAAACCTTGAGGATTATTAATCCAACTCAAAAAATCTTCTATTTCTCCTTTTAATATAGGATCTACATAAGGTTGCTGATACTGTTGTCCTACCATAAGATTTACAGTGCCACCTCTTGACATCCCAGAATTCATGCTTGAAAAAGACTTCTTTCCCCCTGTTCTTTTCGAAAAATCTGGTGTAGGCTCTCTTAATTCAATTCTACCACCCCTTCCCATCAAAGCGGCAGCTCTAGCTACTGCAGGATAGGCAGTATGAAACCAGTCCTTCGCCCTTGAGCGAATATGAACAACCATACTTTTATCACCATTAGGAGTTGTCGCACCTACTAAATGACCCTTTTTATTTCGATTTGTTCCGATGAAACGCTCTGGATCCATTTGAAGGACAGAATACCTAATTCCATTCATATCTACAGATTGTGCTGATCGACTCGCCCAGCTTCCTAAAAATCTCTTTATATCTCTTTTGATATCCCAATTATTCGTTGAATAAAGTATTTTTCCTGAATTACTAATAATTGCAATTTGATCCGCATCTGAATAGCGTTTCAGGAGATATTTAACGACAGATTTATAATTTACCAAATTATTAACCTTTTTTATAAAGGTATTTCTAAAAAACTTAAAATTAATAATGTACAGATTCTTTTTTCTCTATTTAAATATTTGTATAATATAATTGAGTTTTTTTAATAAGCTAGATTCAAATGAATCCTATTCATTTAAGTACAGAATATATCTATAGAATATATAAGAATAAGAATTTATATAAAAAAATCTTTAACTCTGTTATTTAATTTCTATAAATTTTAATAATCCTAATCGGTCTAAACTCTCAATTATTTTCTCAACATCAGTTTCTGGAAGCCCTGCTTCTTCGGCAATATCCGCAGCAGTGTGGAACCCATCTGCTAAATGGGCAATTTTATATTGTTGCTCATTTATAATTCCTTGGTTGATTACTTGCTTTGGAAGTCGCTTTGTCGTCCATTCTGGTTTTTTATCTGAGACTTGTCTTAGGTCATCTTCACTAAGGATAAGCCCTTTTTTTGCAATCTTTGCTTGAGATTTAATAAAATCCTTCTTATATATTTTTAAAATTGGTAATTTTATTGGAAATTCCGCAACTTTTCCATCTTTTAAAATTTCATCAATAATTTCATCAAAACCTTTGAAAATCCTAATATCCCCAGACCAAGATTCAATTATATCACCATGTCGTTCAATGAATTTATCAATAATATCACTTAAAGCTTTATGTGTAACTTTTGAATCATCATTTTTATCAGCTGCGGCAGTTAATAATATGCCCCCCTTAAAGACTAACATCAGATAAAATATCTGCATGTATTCACTAATAGATATGCATTATCTATTATCTATGACTTTAAGTTCTCCAGAACCTTTGGAGAACTCAACACTAAAGTCTTTAAGGGCAGTAAGAAATCCTGAAACTAAATCTTGATTAAATTCTATTGATCCATATTTCCTATGAATTAAGCAAATACCCGTTGTTTGATGAATAAGATATACATTGTGTAAGATGCTCAACACCTCTCTTTAATTTAACATATTGTGAAATATTTTTTTCATTTTTATAATTAATAATCCACTTAATATTTATAATTTCTCTTTAAATAAAAATTAATATAATAAGATATGGAAAATAAAGACTTATATGAATCAAAATTATTTATTTCTCTCAACCGTGCCAAATCTAGAGGAAGGAAAAAAAATTGCTAAAATATTAGTTGAAAACAAAATTGCTGCTTGTGTTAATATTACTCAAAATATTTGCTCTATTTACCAATGGAAAGGAAAAATAGAGGAAGATAATGAATTACTTTTATTAATCAAAACTACAGAAAATAATAGCAATCAATTAATCCAAAAAATAAAAGAACTTCATAGCTACGACACGCCAGAGATTATAGGCCTAAAAATCGAAAAAGGATCTGAAAAATACTTGAAATGGATTAACGAAATAGTGGATTAAATGGATATTGATATTTTTCGATTAAATTGGGTTTTTATTGATATAGTTATTATTTTTTTGCTTATTATCCTACTTATTATCGTTAAATTATATAAAAACTCGGCAAGATGGAGAGGTTCTTTTTCAAATGAAGCAATCGTTTATAATATTTACACCAAATCAGATTTAAAACTAAATAATCTTAATATAGTACCTAAAAAATGGAATTTAGTAAGAAATACAGCTCTCAAGAAAGAGAATTCCTCAAAACCAATCGTTATTATAATTAGAACAAACCATAGAAAAAAATTATTGCATATATTAACTGAGGGTTTCGTAAGCTATGGCTTTAACGTAATCAATATATCTCTAAAAATTAAACCTCAAACTAATTATAATCCCCTTGATAAAACCGTGCAAGATGAAACAAAAAATCTTATTTCTACGATAGTAAATGATTTAAAAAAAATGAGTTTAATTTTTAATTCAAATTATGTTATAATTAATTACTCCAAATCCATCTTATCCTATAATTCTTTATTTTCTGATGTTAGGAATGATGGAATGATCATAATCAATCCTAAAATTAATCGTTTGAACATAAAGAATATTTCTGAAATCAATACTCTACCAAAAATTAAAACTTCTTTTTCTATTATTTTTAGCAAAAAATCAATATTATTATTTGGAAATAAAAATCTGGGGAATTTTTTTAAACAATATTCCAAAGATATTATTAATAAGCTTAGATTTTTTGTCTTTGATAAAGCAAGAATGTCGTTTAAATATTATGAGACTATTCTTCTAAGTAAGATAATTAATTTAATAGAAATGAATATAATTAAATCTTCTACTTAACCAAATTATATGTCTAAAGAAAAGATTTTAAGAGAATATCACAATTCTATTGTTTATACGGAAGAGAAGTGGAGGCTTTTAGAATCAAAGAGAAAAAGAGCAATAATAATTTTGGAAATGTTTAGAGAATTTAATCCGTTCGTTTATGGAAGCATCGCACGTGGAGATATAAATAAAAATAGCGATATTGATATAATATTCTTAAATCAATTACCTACTTTTCAAATTGAATTGATATTGCATAAGAATAATTTCGATAATTACATTAGGGAAATAATTATGGCAACTCCTCAAGATTCAATAAAGCTATATATTTATTTAAATGAATTTGAGAGCATCACAATTCCTTTAACAAAGTTGGATAAAAAAAAACAAGAATTTTATAATTTTGGAGGAAAAATAGAATTAAATCAATTAAAAGAAAACATCAGGGTGCCTGGAATAGATAAAAGATTAGTATTTATAAAACCTAACGTAAAAGGCCATGAGGAATACTCTGTTATTAATCAAGAACATATTGCTGCTAAGGAACTCGGTATAAAAATTGATACAATTATGGAAAGAAAAAAAGTTCTTTTAAAAAGAGAAAAATATGGAAGAACGGGTGTTTTCTTGAAGCAAGAACTTGCAAAAGAGGAGTCTATTGAAAAAGTAATTAAAAATCTCGCTAATAAAAAGTCAATAGTAAGAAAAAAAATATATCAAAAATGAAAAAAGTTCATATTTTAGAATCTAAAGGAAAAACCTATTACTTAAAACGTAGGGGACTTCCTAAAGGGTGTCAATATTGTCTGAAGGGACAAAAAGCAATTCTATTTTTAAATGGTATTTGTCAAAAGCCAAATCATTGTTCTTTTTATTGCCCACTTTCAGAGGAAAGAAAGGACAAAGAGGTTACCTTCGTAGATGAGATTGAAATCTCCTCTAAAGAGGAGTTATTAGAAGAAATACATAAAATAAACGCAAAAGGAATGAGTATTACGGGTGGAGAACCATTATCTGTTCTCAATCTTGAGAAAACTCTCAATTATATTGAATATGTTAAATCTAATAAAGGGGAAAAATTTCATGTTCATCTTTATACTAATGGGCTCAACTTTACTGAAAAAATAGCTAAAAAATTATCAGAAGCGGGATTAGACGAAATTCGATTCCATCCTCCTAAAGATAAATGGGATAATATTCAAATAGCTCTAAATAGAGGATACTCTGTGGGTGTTGAAGTTCCTGTTATTCCAGAAGAGAGTGATTTGAAAAACCTTGAAGAATTAATCATATTTTTGGATAAAATTGGTGCTGAATTTATAAATCTGAACGAGTTTGAAATGTGTGTTACTAATAGCAAGGCTTTAAAACAGAAAGGGTTTACATTGAAAGAAGATACTATTGCTTCAGTTGTTAGTAGTAAAGAAATGGCCCTTGATTTGATAAAAAAACTTGGAACTAAGGTTTCGATAAAAATCCATTTTTGTTCCATAATTGCTAAAGATTATTATCAATTGAAGAATAGATATTTACGTAGAGCAAAGACAATCAAATTACCTTATGAAGTAATAAATAATGAAGGCCTACTATTATTTGCTCAAATTTATGGGAATAAAGATAAACTAGAATTGTTTTATTATTTCTTACTATCTAATATTAAAATCCCAAAAAAAAAACTAATCTTAGAAAAAGAATATCTTAAATTACCTTATTATATAGTTATAGATAATAATTTCAAGGATTTATTAAAAAGATTTGAACTAAAAGGTAACATCATCGAAATCACACCTTTTAGAAACCCAAAATATCAACAAATTACAGAAACAACTCCAATTGAAGTTTTTAGAAAAGAAATTGGTCTATATGAAGATAAAGAGCGTTAAAAATAAGGATTTATCTAAAATTTATAATATAGAGCGAGAAGTATTCAAAGAAGATGCATTTTCTAAGGATTTAATTCAAAAATTAATTAGAGAAAATTTTTTGTTTTATAAATTAGAAAAATCTGGTTTGAAAAAGGTATTAATAGGATTTGTTATTATAATTAAAGATAGAAGTGATCGAGTTAATATCATTAATATTGTAATTAATCCAAAATTTCAAAATATGGGATATGGTACTTTATTAATGAAAAAGACTCTCGAAAGAATAAAACAAATACAAGATATAAAAATCGTATTATTAAATGTAAAAATTATAAATAATATTGCAATTCATTTGTATGAAAAGTTTAAATTTGAAATTGTTAAAAAAATAGATAATTATTATCAATCGGGGCAAAGCTCTTATGAAATGCAATTAAAAATTGATCCTTGTAATAAAAAAAGTTTATAAACAACCTCTATTATAATATTGATATAAAAATAATTACACAACCTATTACAACATATGAATAAAAAGGTGTTAAATTAAATTGCCGCAACTTGATAATGAATTGAAGGATGCAATTAAAAAAGGAGTATCCTTAGAAAAAGTATCTGATGATGAAATAAAAAAGAGAGAAGAAGAGAAAAAAAAACGAATGGAAGAGTTAGAAAAAGTAAAAGAAGCACTTGGAGAGAAATAACCTTAAATTAAATTATTTTTTTATTTTTTAATTTGTTTTGTATCATTATTTAATTAAAATTATATCTTTTTATCTTAAATTACTATTTTAGCAATTTAATTATTCAATTATAGATTCTTTTATTATATATACAATATATTTCTTATGGAGTTTAGTTCTTAATTGAAAATTCTTGAGGAAAATAAAAAATCAGGAGAAATAACTATAAAGATAGATAATCTTAATGATTTATGGTCATTATATAATATTATTTCTAAAAATGATCAAGTTTCAGCTCGAACTCAAAGAAGGGTGATAATAAGAGAAGGAACTAAAGGAGAACGCAAAAATATGAAATTAAAATTAAATGTTGATGATGTATCCTTCCATGAATTTTCAAATAGATTAAGAGTTAAAGGGACCATTTTAGAAGGCCCCGAGGATTTTGTTAGTTTTGGTACTTATCATACATTTAATATTGAACCAGGGCAAGTAATCCATATTATTAAAACTAAATGGTTAAAGCACGAAAAAAAGAGACTTACAGAAGCTTCAAAGTTCGAGTCAAACTACATAATGTTCTTTATTGCAATTGAAACAGGCTTAGCAACTCTTGCAATTATAACAAATTTTAGTCATAAAAGAATCACTGTCATAAAAACTCACATACCTGGAAAGAGATATGCTCAAGCTAATAGAAATAAAGCGTTAAATGAATTCTTTGACAATATTGTAAAAGTAATTGAAGAAAATATAAAACAGACTGAAATTAATTCTATCATTGTCTGTGGTCCTGGAAATACAAGGAACCACTTAATAAAACATATTAAAGAAAATTATAATCCTGATTACTATTCTAAAATAAAAAGTATCCACGCAAGTTCAGGAACAGAAAGTGCTATTTTAGAAACATTAAAATCTAAAGAATTAACTTTGATAAAAAGAAATGTAAAGGTACTGGAAGAGACAGAAAAAATCGAAGAGATTTTTACACTTTTAAGTACTGATGATGATCTTATTGCCATTGGATTTGACGAAATTACTGGTGGTGCTGAAAGAGGAGCAATCAAGGATCTATTCGTTGCGGATATTATGATTAGAGGAACTTCAAAAGAACAAAAGCTTAGAATAGAGGATATCATAATCAATGTAGAGAAAGCTGGAGGTAAAGTACACATTTTAAGTAGTGAACACCCCACAGGTCAACAAATCATCGATTTGGGATCGCTAATTGGAATTTTAAGATATAAATTTTAAATTAAAAAAATGACTTCTGAAGTAATATATGTGGATAAAAACTCTGGAATTCCTCTCAGAGGAGTCGATTTTCTTGGAATAATTGATCGCGGGACAAATATTATTGAACTTAAACCTTTAACTTTATGTAATATAAAATGCAAGTATTGTTTTGTTAGTGCGGGAGATTATGAAAATAATTTCATTGTGGATTTTAAATATTTAGTGGAAAATGTAAAAGATATTATCGATATTAAGGGAAATTATGATATTGAAATCCATATAGCTCCCTATGGTGAAATATTGCTTTATTCTGAACTTGATAACTTGTTAAAAGGGCTATGGAAAATTCCAGGAATTAAAGTCATTTCAATACAAAGCAATGGTTTATTGTTAAATGAAGAAATTATTAAAAATTTAAGCGAGTCTAAAGTTACGCGCATAAATATAAGTTTAAATACTTTAAATCAAGAAAGAGCCGAATATTTATGTAATTGTAAAAAATATAACTTAAAAAATCTTATTGAAAATATTCAAATCCTGTTAGATTCCGATATTGATTTGCTACTTGCACCTGTTTGGTTTCCTGGAGTAAATGATAAGGATATTGAAGATATTATCAATTTTATTGTTGATAAAAGAAATCAAGGGTATTCTGAAAAAAAAATCCAAATTGGCATTCAGAAGTACTTAATCTATAAAACTGGAAGAAAACTTAAGAAAATAAGACCGAAATCTTGGGATTATTTTTATGAGCAATTAACTAAACTTGAGAAAACATATGGTATCAAACTCAAACTCGGGCCAAAAGATTTTGGAATTCATAAAAGAAAAAAAATTTTGACAACAAAGCTGAAAAAAAATGATTTAATAAATGTAAAGATAATTTCAAAAGGAAGATGGAAAAGAGAATTGATAGGTGAAATTGAAAAAAATTACGGAATTAAGTTGTTGCTTAAAAAACCTTTAAAATTTACAAATAATATGATTGGAAAAGAAATTAAAGCAAAAATTATTAAGGCAAACTATAGAAATAATATTATAACAGCTTATTTTCCTATTTAAGAAAAATGTAAATAAATTTAAAAAAAGAAAATCTGTTAAACATATAAAAGATAATATAAAAATATGAAATAAAATATAGAATGGAATGTGAGAAAAGTGCCTATTATAACACACGAAGATGAACTGGAATTAGCCAAGGGTGAAAAAGAGCTCGTAAGCAATCTTAAAAAATTATCTAGTGCTCAAAAAACTGTTATTAATACTCAAAAAAAACTTGCGGAAAATATCACAAGGATGAATAACGTGCGAGAATCTTTAAATCACATTTTAAGAGATGTATTAAGACAAATGCAAACTTTAGCAAGAGAGCAAAAATCTAATGTAAAAGATGAAGAAATAAATTTATTTCAAGATCTCGTTAATAAAAATGATGAATATATTGAAAATAATAAGAATTGGTTTAATTCTATAAAGGACTTAGTTATTCGTAAGGAATATTTTTTAGAAAAAAAAAATGATTTTGCTAATGCTTTAGCCGATGTTGCCAATAAAAGAGCTGGAGTAACAAAAAAAGCTTTAAATGTAGAAAAATCAAAAAATAAGTTAATTGAAGGAGAAAAACTAAATATACTAGATCAACAATTAAATGACGCTCAAAGGGAGTTTGATAGAGCTCGAGATATATTACTTAAACAAATTGTTCAATTCTTGCAAGTCAGGGATGAAATTAATGCTTTATGGATAAATTTAAAAAATTCCATTTCAGAAATGAGTTAAAATATAACACTTATTTCCCCACTTCATATTTTTTTGTAAATGAAATAAATTTTCAAATCAAAATAAATTTATTAAACACAAACACTATATATTTATTAGAAAAAATTAGTCAAATTTATTTTAAAATAACTTACAGAATAAGGTAAATTGCTTTAATTTTTATATATTTAACCTAATTATTATATTCATAAAATTTTTCAAATAAATAAAAAGAAGAAAAAAAATGTGTGCGGAAGAATTTGCCTCGTTTTTAAATGATGCTCGCCGGAGTCCCATAGAGGAAAAAGTTAATGCTTTTGGCTATATCGTTGAAAA
>JAEOTJ010000360.1 GCA_016839905.1 Promethearchaeota archaeon
CGAGTACCTTGTAAAGGATCACAAAGAAGTCAGGTTCCATGCTCAAAAGGTGAAAGTATCAACAATTAAAAAAAGTTCTGGCGGAAAGCTAACTTATAAGTTAGGGTAGATTTTTTTTATTTTTAAAACTATATATAAATATTATTGTAAATTTACTTTCTTTAGAAATCTCTAATTCCTTCAATTCTCTTGTTTTTTAATTATATATTAAGGTTCATCGTTTAAATTACTTTTAATTCCTTATAAATATCATTTTAAATTATAGTAAGAAATGATAATAATAATTAAGGATTTTAAAACATAACCATGTTAAAAGAAGGTATGGATAAACAAGAAATACTAAAAATTTTAGAAGAAAAATTATCTCAGGATTATTCTTACGAGGAAGGAAATATATTAGGTTCTATGTGTACGGACCCCTTAGATTTTGGAAAAGAAGTTTATTTAAAATATATTAACAAGAATTTAGGGGATCCTGGTCTTTTTAAAGGAACAGCTCAGTTGGAAAATGAATTAATTGCTGAAATTGGGGAATTTTTCGGTAGTAAAAATATTATTGGTACATTTACGACTGGAGGTTCAGAAGCTAATATTATTGCTATGAGAATCGCTAAAAAATTAAGACCTGATATTAAATATCCTGAGATGATTGTTCCTGCTTCTGCTCACGCTTCTTTTGACAAGGGAGAGGATTTTTTAGGAATTAAAATTCGAAAAGTAAGATTAATGGAAAATTATGAATTAGATTTAAATCATTTTAAGTCTCTAATAAATAAGAATACTTGTGGAGTAGTAGGAATTGCTGGAACTACATCTTTAGGTTTAATCGATCCTATAGAAGAGATTAGCAAGATAATCAAAGGAAAAGATATATTCTTTCATGTTGATGCTGCATTTGGAGGATTTATATTACCATTTTTAAAAGAATTAAATTATCCTATTCCCCCTTGGGATTTTAGTATTCAATCGGTTAGCTCAATTACAGCAGATCCACATAAGATGGGATTAGGTATTATCCCAACTGGAGGTTTTTTTTTAAGAAATTCTTCAATTTTGCAGAAAACGGGATTTGAAATTCCTTATCTCGCAGGAGGGAATTTCAAACATTTTCATATTGTAGGAACGAGACCTGGAGGAACTGTAATTGCTTTTTGGGCAATCTTAAGGCATTTAGGAAGGGATGGTTTTATTCAAATTATAAAAAAATGTATGGATAATACAAGTTATTTTATTAAACGAATTTCAGAAATTAACGGGATTAAACTGGCAGCTGAGCCTATAATGAATGTAGTAGGCATAACGACTGAAAATGGAGAAAGTATATGTGAGATTGATGAAGAATTACGAAAAATGAATTATATGGTAGGAAAATTTATGGATTTCAATTTAATTAGAATTGTAATTATGCCTCATGTTCATAAAGTTCATTTGTCGAAGTTTGCAGATGATTTAGAAAAAATTTTAAAAAAAATACAATTTAATAATAAATAATATTAAGAATTAAGTTCTTTCCAATTATTTAATTTATAAGTTTTAATTTTTTTACCAATTATATTTACAAGTTCATCTAATCGATTTAAAATTGATTTATCTGTGGGATTTTCTTTCTCATAAATAAAAATTAAATTTTTTTTACTCCAATCTTCAGATTTTATTTGTGCATAAATTCTTTCGCATTGACTTTTAATATTTTTTAAAGCTTTATCTGTAAGATTTGGATTAATTATTTTATAGTCTTCAAAATGTAGAGGGCCTCCAGTTACAATTAATTGGCGTGGATCGATTCCTATATTTTTTAATTTATTTTTTGAAGATTTTGATGATATTAATGCAAAATCTTCTTTTTTCATTAATTCTAATAAGTTTTTTTTTATGTTTTTTTTTAATTCTAATATTTTTTTTTCTTCTAAATAAGTAGAAAATATTGGTTCAAGTTTATTTTGTATTGATCTTAATTTAGATAAAAAGTCTTCTCTTAAATTCTCATCTAATTCATAAGTAGGGACGATATTTCTTATTATATGTTTTATGTCTATTAAATCATCAATTGCAGTAAGTAAAGCTTTAACCTCTTTAGAATTAATTTTTAATCACTTAAATTATATTATTTATAACTAAAATAAGAAGCTTATTTTTAATAAAATTATTATTCAATTAACCAATATTGAGACAAAAATATATTTAAACCTTAATATAATTTTATATTAATAGAAAATTTTGGAATAAATTGTTAATAAATTTAGATTATTATGGGAAAAGATAAAGATAAACCTAAATTGGGTATTAAAACTTCGAGATATTATACAAAAACATGCATATGCAATTTTGAATACCCTAGTTGGTTTACTAATTGTCCAAAATGTGGTGCTATATGGAATGAAACAGATGAAAAAATTGATAGTATTGAAAAAGAAGAATTTAAAAAAAAAAAAACATTAAAATTGTAGTAAAAATTACAGAAGAAGATTTTGATGAGGCAATAGGTTATGTTCAATTAATTTTCAGTGTGGATCAAGGAAAATCTTGGTTTCAAATGAAAATGGATAACAATATGGATTATTTTATTGCCGAAATAGCTGAAGTTCCTATTGGTGCCGTTGTTATTTATTACATTGAAGTATATTTAGTAAATGGGGAAAAAGTAATTGAGAATAATGATGGGAATTATTTTAAATACCAAGTTGGAAACCTTAATCTTAAAGTAAAAGGAAAAAATAAGGGCTCGGAGTTAAAAGTCTCTAATAATAATATAAATGATTAAGTTTTCACCCTCTAAAAGTCAAGAAAATGGAGAAATAACAATATTTGGAAAGGCTCAAATAAAATTGATCCCGATTTAAAAAGTTGTCCATAATGTAATTCAAAAATAAAAAAAGATATGGATAATTAATCCTATTTGTAGAGGAAAAATCTAGTTTTTTATGTGGATTTATTTTTTAATGAGAATTTTCCAATTTTAAGTCTAAATTTATGTTTTTTTTGGTTATAATAATAAAAAAGTTATATATTAGAGATTTTTTACTACAGTTTATTACCACATTTATTACAAAAAGCATAATCTGAAGATAGGACAGAACCACATTGACCACAAATTCGTATTTCTTTTTTCTTTTGCTTTTTCCCTGATTTTTTTTTTGGTTTTTTTGGTATGGGCGTAGTTTGAAAAGAGGTCAGTGTATCTTGAAAATTATTTTTAATATCTTCAACATTAGGAATAATCTTTAGGTTGGAAGTTTCTTCAGATTTAGTGCCTTCAGTTGCAGTAAATGGAATAAATGTAGAGTTTTCTGAAATGGATGATTCAATAGTTTTTTGAGATAAAGATTGAAAAAGAGTAGGAGACCCTGTAGCTTTAGCTTTTGAGGGGGGTTGAGGAACTTTTACTTCCTTAGGTTTGCTTTTCTTTTCTTTTTTAACCTTTTCCTTCGCTTCTTTTGCTTCTTTAATCTTTCTCTCTTTATCTAATTTAGCTTGTTCTTTTGCTTCTTTTGCTTTCCTTATCTCTTCCAACTTGGCCTTTTCTTTTGCTTCTTTTGCTTCTTTAATCTTTTTCTCTTTATCTAATTTAGCTTGTTCTTTTGCTTCCTTAGGTTTGCTTTTCTTTTCTTTTTTAACCTGTTCTTTTGCTTCTTTAGTCTTTCTCTCTTTATCTAATTTAGCTTGTTCTTTTGCTTCTTTCTTTTTTTGTTTTTCAATTTTTTTTTGTTCTTTTTTAGATATTATAGTTTGAGGCATATAATCAAATAAAGAATCAGAAGCTGTTCCTTCTGATTGTAAGGATGTTGTTGTTTGAGAAGATTCAATATCAGGAATAGGGAAAAAATGATCTGTTAATTCCTGAGTAGGTTTGGAGATTTCGGAGTCATTAGATACAGGAAAAGGAACTGAAGATTTTATATCATCTACCCTTGGAAATCCTTCAGGTGCAGGAGCGGGAACAGGAATATTTGATGAAAAAGGTACGACTTTTGGTTTATAAACGGGGCTTTCAGATCTTTTTTCTGTGCTTGTACTTTTAAAAGACTCTGATGACAGAGAAGCTGCAGGCAATTCTTTTTTCTTTTCTACTTTTGATAAGATTTCATCTGGAGTTTTAAATTCAAATTCTTCTATTTGTTTAACTTTTTCTTCATTTTCTTTTTTAAAGATTGGAATTTCATGTTCTGTTTTGGAGATTACACTATTCTCTGGGATTGGAGGGGTTTCAAATTCAAATTCGAGTTCTGGTTCAATTTTAAAAGAAGGTTTCGATTCGACTATAGTACCTTTTTCAAGGACTGGAGGGGCTTCAAACTCAAATTCGAGTTCTGGTTCAATTTCAAAAGAGGGTTTCGAATCGACTACAGTACTTTTCTCAGGTACGGGAGGGGCTTCAAATTCAAATTCGGGTTCGAGTTCTAATGTAGTTTCAGGAACTGGCATAGCGGAAGATTCTAATTCAGATTTTATCGGATAAATGGTATCTTTAGCTGAACTTATCCCAGTTATTGAAATTTGTCCAGGATATGAAACAACTCCACTATTTAAAAATTGCTCGGGTACTCCAGATCCTATCATTAAGCAAGCTAAAATATGAAAACAATCTCCAACGCCCGCACCAGTTTTTGCAGAAGTTTCCATATAATATAAATCAAACTGTTTTGTAAATGTATTAAGTTCATCCATAGATATAACACGTTGATCAATTAAATCGCTTTTATTTCCAACTAAAAGTAAAGGAATATCATTTTTCACATTAGCTCTTACTTCTTCAATCCATTGAGGCAAATGCTCGAAACTTTCATAATTTGTTAAGTCAAAAATCATTAATGCTCCTAATGACCCGCGATAATACATTGGTCTAATTGAGCTAAACCTTTCTTGTCCACCCGTATCCCATATCTGAAGTTTGGCTCGTATAGGTCCTTCATTAGTATCTACTGTAAGTGTTTTAACATGAAAATCTACTCCAATAGTCATTTTATAATCTTCTGAAAAAAAGTCTTTAGAAAATCTAAGAGTTAAAGCAGTTTTACCAACTCCTCCATCTCCTACGACAATTGACTTAAAAAGGAAATCATATTCATCAGACATTACTATGGCCTTATTCTACCTTTAATAACAATTTAAATTTATTAGGAATAATATGCTATGTATTACATCACATTATTTAAATTTATAATTTTACTTTAAATTTAATCTTATATTAAAAAATTTTTTGTTCTTTTTTAATATTTAATAGAAATTTCCATTATATTTCTTAATTTAGATTTTTTAGTATTATTATAAAAAATAGAAGAAAATAATAGAATTAAAATAACAACTATAATGAAGAATGGAAATAGATTTGATTGATAGGTAATTATTATCTCGGAATTTAAAGTAAAATCCTTCTCTTGTAAATAATAGGTTCCATTAAAAAATAATTCTATTCTTATGTCTGTTTTCTTTTGAGGAAAATTTAAGATTTCTTGAGGTATAAGTAAAAATAAAAGACCATTCTGGTTAGTTTCATCTATACTTTCATATATTAATGTTTGTTGATTAAAAATTCTTATTTTTATAAGATCATTAACAAGAGCCCTTCTAATATTATTAAAATAATAAAAAAAAGATATATATATCTTAAAATCTTCTTTCTCTTTTAAAATTCTATTAATTTTAAAGATCTCAATAAAGATTGGTGCTTTTTTAACAGTGAGATTATAAATAAATTCTGAATTATGATAAAAAGTATGGTTTTTAATTAAAAAAATCAAAGAATTTTGATTTATATTTAAATAAATGGATGAAATATCAAATTCAATAATTCCTTGATCATCGATTGTCAAGTTTTCTTCAAAAAAAAAAAACATCCTCAGAATATATCTTAAATTCAACAGTATGATTAACTAAGTAATAACTAGTATCTAACACATTATCATAAAACCTTGCTTTTATCTTCAGATTATCCCCATAAAAAATATTATTATTAAATCCAAATAATTGACATGAGATAGTTCTTTTTAGAATTACAATCTCAATCTCCTCTAAAAATTCATTAAAAACCTCTTCCATCTCCTCTATATTAAAAAGATATATATAAAATTTAACAGAAAGATTAATTGAATGGCAAAAAAAAGAGAGATTTAAATTTTGGATGTTAATTGTCCAATTCATATAAAAATTTCCAATGTTATCATATATTGAGGAATTCCAAATCAAATTATTATAATTATCGTAGATTTGTACTTGAATATAGGAAATTTCAGTGATAATATTATAATTTAATTCCCATGAAGCATTTATTATAATCTTATCATCAATATAATATTGTTCTTTATCTGTATTTAAATAAATCAGATTAAAAGGAGGAGGAGATCCTCTTACATTAAGATTTAAATGAAAAACTCCAAGAAAAATAAAAATTATTATTATTGGAACATTTTTTTTTTTCACATCTTGAATATTTAAAAAACTATAAAAAGCACATTATTTTTTAATAAAAAAATTATTTTATACTTGTTTGTTTTGTATGGATTATGTAAGGAAAAAGAAATACTAAAAAATTTATTATAATAATAATTTAAAGAAAGCATATAAATTATATATTATAAAAAAAAAATGGGAAAAGTTAGAACAGTTCAAATTAAGAAAATTTCAAAGGAATTAATAAATAAATATCCAGATGTATTTACGATTGATTTTATAAAAAATAAAAAATTTTTAGATAAATATCTTGAGATTGATTCAAAACATTTAAGAAATAGAATTTCAGGATATATTGTCAATTTACTAAAAATAAGGGATAGAGAAGAATAAAAGTTCTTTTTTTACTATTTAAAATAGTCTTTTTTAGATAAAAATATAAATGTTTTTCGTGATTAGTTATTAAAGATGATATAAAAAAAATGGCGGAATTTCTTAGATCCGGCCATACAATGTTAAATATGGCTTGTCCAGTTTGCAATAATCCAATTTTTCGTGATAAGAATGGAGATAAATATTGTCCTATTTGTAATAAAAGGGTTTTAATTATAAAAAATGAATCTCAACAAAAAGTCTTAAATCCGAAGAAAATTGATGATAATAATTATAAATTTATAGAAAATAATCAAGTTTCTTTGAATAATGTTTTAATATCATTTAGAAATATTATTATTAAAAAAATTGATTGGCTTTCTAAAAAATTAGAAGAAGAAACAGATATTGATTTGATTAAAAAAATTCTTAAACTCCTATTATATTGCTATGATATTATCAATAAATCAAATAATCTAATTAATTCAGACAAGTTATAATAAATTAATATACAATTCATCATTAAATATCCTATAATGCTTCTGCCGGGATTTGAACCCGGGTCGCAAGGGTGAGAACCTCGAATGCTTGATCCGAACACATGTTTTTAAAACAAGAATAAGATTGACCGGACTACACTACAGAAGCTTAAAAAAATAAAAATTCTCAATTCTTTCAAGACATATAATTAAATTTTGGTTTTAAATTTTATACTAAAAGAATCATTTATTAATAAATATAGGTTTTAACAGATTTACATAATGGTCTCTTATAGAATATTCTGGTATATTAGTTGCTTCTGAAATATTTTTTTGAGTTAAAACTGCTTTTTGGGCAAATTCTTTAGCTAAGAGTTTATCTGCTAAATAAATTATAGCTCCTGTTAATATAAATGGGTTCCGCCCCCCTCGATCCCATGATGTTAAATTTCTAAGAATTTCACGACTTTTTATTGTTAATTTATTTTGAAATTCTTTTAATGACCACTTTACATCCTTTTTTAATAGTTTATTTCTTAATTCCTTATGATTTATTACATTATTTATTAATCTTGTAAGATAATCCTCACTTTTATGATGTGTAGATTTTGTGAGGATATATTTTTTATATAATAATCCATCTCTCATAATTAGCCTTGGATTGACCCGATGACCAAAAACTTGGAATGCATTTGAAATCTCGTTAATCGTAATAGGAGCATTATGATTTTCTTTTCTTGCAGCAAAAAAAATACAAAATGCTATTAATGATATATTATTTATTACTCTTTCCTCGTTTTTTATTATCTTTTTATAAAAATAAGCAGCATTTTTAGATATATTTTTATTAAGATTTAGATATATTGAAATTTTATTTAAGATATTAAAGATTCTATATTCAGTCTCGTGATTTTTGATTCGAATGAATTGAGCATATTTTTTTTTTAACCTATTAAATAATCTTTGTTCATTTGGAGGTAAAAGTTTTCCAGATTTATCTTTCAAATATCTTGAATTCTCATAATCTATATATGTTCCTAAACCTCCTATAAAATTTGTTCTTTCTCCTAAGGCTACATATTGTTTATTTAAATTATTTTTAAGACTTCTTTCATTAAATATATATGAAGAATCTCCATAAATCTCTTCGAGAACTAACCCACATTCATTGCAAACTTTTTCAAAACTAGTTAAAACTATTTCTCCTTTACATTCTGGACATTTTTCTAAATTAAAATTTGAATTATACTCTAATATTATTATCACCTAAAAAATTCAATTTTAAATAATATACTTCAAAAATCCTTTTTTTTAATTGTTAGAAATATAAATCTATTGAAAGGAAATGAGAATTCATTAAATTATAATATAATTCATTAGAGAAAGAGGGGGTGGTGTTAAAAAGTAGAAAAATTATAATTGTAAACCTTTTTTTTAAAAAAAGAATAGAAATTCTGTATTATATAATTAGTCTTGTTAAATGTAATTTTAGTTAAGTTGGAAAAAGATAATTTAAGGGAATAAGAGAATAAAGATATTAAATAATATTTTAAATTAATAAATAAAAAAAACTCAAATAGGATAAATTCTAATCATTTAATTTAATAGAATAATTATAAGAATTGGAAAAACTTAGGATTTCTGAATAGATTTTACATTTAAGATATAATTTTGTGAAAAAATTTATATACAATTACATTTATATTTTTTAGAAATAAGAAAAATTTTATTATCAAAAAGGACTTATAAATACTTAAAATTAATGTTAATATATATTAAAAATTAGTTCTATTAAAAGCACAATTTTCATTAAAACTTAGAGTATTATTGAAAATTGAATAAATAAAAGTAGGTTTTTTAATGGTTCGATTTACATCAGATCATAATGTATATATAAAAATTCTTTATTGGGGAATGGGTGGATCGGGAAAAACTACAGCTGTAGATACACTTTATCGATCAACCAAAGAGGAAAAAAAGGAAATTGAACCTACGGGGAATTTAACTAAAATTTCGATGGCTAGTGGTTCAACTCTATATTTTGATAGAGGAATCTTCCAATCTACAAAATCAAAAAAAGTTTTTTATCATGTGTATACTGTTGCGGGGCAAAGTAGATTTCATCCTTTAAGAAAAAAGATATTTAAAGGCACTGATGGAGTAATTTTCGTAGTTGATTCTCAAACTCATTTTTTTGAAGATAATATTGAATCGTTAAAAGAATTAAAAAATGTGACAAGAGGTAAATTAATAACTGAAATACCTCTGATTATAATGTTAAATAAGCAAGATCTTACAGAAGTTATCGGGGAAGAAGAATTTAAACAAATTTTAAAAGAAGAGAAAATTTGGTATGAGCCTAATAATAAATTATCTATATGGAATCCGATGATTTACAAATCATGTGCATTATATGATAAACAAAAAGACGTATATCGTAGTTTTTCTGAATGTGCAAGAAGGACAGGATTATATCAATTATATGGAAATGGGAAAGCTCCAGTAGGGGATGATTTATTAAAAATTTCAAAAGAGAAAAAAGACATATAATATTGTTTCAACTGTTCGCTGAAATTTTATAAAAATCTATAATTATTTGATTAAATGTTAAGTTATTTGTAGGAAACGAAAAAAAAAAAATTTTTTCTACTGAAAGATATCACGAGCATATCACACCCTAATATTATCACGATAATACACCTTCTTAAATATGGACTTTAAGACGGTGGTTAAGACATCATATCACGACATTCCTGTCAAAGATTATTTTGATGGAGCATGTCCAAAATGTGGCTCCTTGATATTAAAGACACGCTCGAGTTATAATAGGGTGCTTCCGGACCTTGGAGCACCTCGTAAGAAGTGCTTTACGCGCATTAAAATCAA
>JAEOTJ010000361.1 GCA_016839905.1 Promethearchaeota archaeon
ACGCTTTAGTTGATTTATTTCTCGAAGCGTAAATAAAATTAACAACGGTATATCAAAAAGGTGAAAATAATGTCGGATCAGAAAAGAATAAAAATTAATAGAAAAAAATTACTTCCTTAGATACTGAGATTAGTTTAATTAAAGAATTTTTTTTGAAATTGATAACGCACAATACTTTCCACACATAGTGCAATTTTGTTCAGTTATTGGATGCCTTTTTTGAGGTTCTTCGGGATCTAAACTGTGTTCAAATTGTTTTTTCCAATTTTTCAGAAATCTATTTTTTGATAGTTCTAAATCAACATCAAAAAGATGATTTAATCCAAATTTCATGGAATCTCCTACATGAGCCGCAATTCTACTAGCAATTAGTCCCTTCTTAATATCCTCTATGGAAGGTAAGCTAAGATGTTCTGCTGGAGTTATAGCACATAAATAATCGGCTCCAAAACCTGAAGCAAAAGCACCTCCTATGGCTGCTGCGATGTGATCATAACCTACTGCAATATCTGTGGGTAAAGGTCCTGAAACAAATAATGGTCTATTATTGGTTAATTCTTTATGCATTTTTATACTATCTATTAAATTACTTGCACTAATATGACCTCCTAAACTCTCTAAAATTACTTGTATTCCCTCATTATTAGCCTTCTTGGCAAGTTTTAAATTTAATTCTATTTCTTTAATTTGAAACTCGTCAACTTTATCGTGAATGCATCCGCTTCTCATGGCATTTCCTAAATTTAGTACTATATCCTTTTCTTTAAGCATTTCAAGTAAATAATCAAAATTCTCTAAAAATGGATTTTCAATAGAATTATTGCTCATTATTGATGCTGTAAAACTTCCACCTTTAGAGACTATTCCCATTATTCTTTTTCCTTTCATTCTTTTTAGATTTTCAAGTGTAAATGCGGCGTGTATTACTATTGAACTTATTCCATCTTTAATTTGTTTTTCAATAGTATTAAAAATAAGATCTTCTGAAACATTTGCTATAGAATTAGCCTTGATAATTGCTTGATAAATTGGAACTGTCGTAATGGGAATTATAGAATTTTTTAAGATTCTTTTCCTGATAGCATCGATATTTCCACCCATAGAAAGATCCGATAATGTATCAGCTCCGTATTTCTGAGCTACACTTACCTTTTCAAGTTCATTTTCTATATTTATTGTAGAAGGTGATGTGCCAATATTTACATTAATTTTAGTTCTGAAAGATGAGCCGATACCTAATGATTTACAATTTACTCTTTTCATTATGATAGCTTGACCCTTTAAAATTCTTTTTAAAAGATCTTTAGAATCAACTTTTTCTTCTTGAGCTACTTTAATCATTTCTTTACTAATATTCCCTTTTGAAGCTTCTTTTAATATTGTCATTTAAATTAACTTCTCAATTTAAATTTTTTTCATTAATTATTTTTTAAGAAATATCTTTATTTAATTTTTAATTAGGAGAAAATTATTAAATTATCATATTTTAAATTATTTATGAGAAAGGAAGAATTATTAGCTTCTGAGTTTTTAAAAGAATCTAGGATTCAAAATTTCAGTCCTAAAAGAACTTACAACACTAATCTTTCTCAAGACGGTTTATTTAAAACAGGAACTACTACTGTTGGATTAATTTGCAAAGATTGTGTAATTTTAGGTACAGATAAAAGGGCTACTATGGCTTATTTTGTTGCCAGTAAAACTGCTGAAAAATTACATCATATACAAGACCATCTTTATATCACTTTAGCGGGATCGGTAGCTGATGGCCAATATCTTATTGATATTTTAAGAGCGAACACAACATTATACCAATTAGAAAAAAATAAACCCGTTCCCGTTAAAACTGCAGGTCGGTTGCTATCAAATATTTTATATCGCTATAAAATGTTTCCTTTCCAAGTAGGACATATTCTCGGAGGTGTAACTGAAGAAGAGGGACCAGTTTTATTAAATATTGGAGCATATGGTTCCATTCTACCTGAAAAATATGTTGCAGTAGGTAGTGGTCAGAATTTTTCATATGGTGTTTTAGAAGCAAAGTATAAAGAAGGGCTCTCAATTGATGATGGTAAAAAGATCATAAAAAAAGCCATTACTTCATCAATTATTCGAGATATGGCTTCGGGCAATGGTATTGACATCGCAGTTATTAAAGAAAATGAACCTGCGGTGAGAGAGTTTACTCCAATCTAAAAAATATTAAAAAAAATATCCTAAAAAAAAAGAAATAAAATAAAATGACTTATAAAATTATTGTAGATTTAAGCCATAACGAATCTATCGAAGAATTTCCTGAGTTTATACTTGGTGAAGATAATTATGATGTTGATTTTATTGATAAAAATGAAAGTCCCATAAGTTTTGAGAAATTAGAAGATTTTGACATTCTCTTCTTAGGAAATATTCGACATTATCAGAACAATAAAAAGGATAAATTTACCCCTAATGAATTAATAAGTATTAAAAAATTTGTTGGAGAAGGAGGAGGTTTATTTATAACCTCTGGTGCGGGGGGAGATTCTGATATTTCAATAAAAGATGGTTCTTTAAGGATATTATATAAAATATCCGGAGTAAGAAGGTATTGGAATGGAGTTATTAATGAAACTGCTTCAAATTTTTTAGTAAAAAAATATAATATATTAATTACAGAATTTTTTAAACATCCAATAACAAAAGGTATTACCGAACTAGTTTTTCCAAACTCTACTTTCTTTACGATTACTGAAGATGATGTTGATGATATAATTGTAACTTCTGATAAATGTACTTTTAAATATTATGTTGATGATAATGTGGGAGAAATAGGTCTTGTTCCTATTTGTGTTTCTTCTAAATTTTATAATGGAAGATGTATTACAATTGGCTCATCTGATTGGATGACTGAAGACAACGATTTTGGATTAGATGCAGGTGATAACGTAAAATTCCTTGAAAACATTATAAAATGGTTATCCTTCGAGATTTAGTAAAAAATATCGTTCTTTCTCCTCGAATTTTCTATACTCACGATGATTTTAAATTTAAGAATGTTAAAATCTTTAATTACTTACAAATATTGAAGAATTTTTAACATTGTCAATAAATCAATTAAGATTTTATATTAACTAAAATATTTTTATTCATGGTTTTTAGAATATTTCGTCCAGATGCGAATTCTGTTTGGAAAGATAATGAAATTCTAAGAAGATATTCAAGATATAAGGGGATTATTGATGATGTTCAGATTGCCAGATATTTAATTGCAAAAAGCTTAAAATGTGAATTTAATCCTCAAGATTCTTTAGAAAATCTCGAAAACCTGTTAAAAGAGAAATCTATAGAATTTAATGAGCTATTAAAAAATCATCCAGAAGAATTAAAAAACCGCCCGATATATAAAGAAAATTATATTAAGCTGGCAGAAGAAATCGCAAATAAGTATTTAGAGAGTTGTATTTTTTGCGAAAGACAGTGTAAAATCAATAGAATTGATAGAAAGAAAGGATTTTGCTTAATCCCTAATGATTCTTATTTATCTTCAGCTTTCTTACATATGGGGGAAGAAAGCGTATTGATCCCAAGCGGGACTATTTTTTTCCAAGGTTGCAATTTTGAATGTATTTTCTGCCAGAATTATGATATTTCACAGGCTTGGAAAGGTAAAAGAAATATCGCGGATATGGCTCAAAAAGTCAATATTAAAGAATTAGCACATCTCGCTGATAGTTTAGAAAAGAAGGGAGCTATAAATATTAATTATGTAGGTGGAGATCCAATCCCAAATATTCATACAATTGTTGGAAGCCTTAATTATCAGAAATCTAATATTTGTCAATTATGGAATTCTAACTTTTTCTTAACCGACAAAGCTTTATCTCTAATTATTGATTTTATGGATTTCTGGCTACCAGACTTTAAATTCTCAAGTAAATGTGCTAAGAAATACTCTAATATTAATAACTATACTGAAGTAATACGCCGAAATTTAAAAAGAGTACATAATTATGGTAGTGGTGAGATATGTATAAGGCATTTAGTTTTACCTAACCATATTGAATGTTGTTCTAAACCAATTTTAGATTTTATCGCAAAAGAAGTACCCAAAAGTGTAGTGAATATAATGGGACAATATAGACCACAATATCGCGCTAATAGATATCCTGAAATAAATCGTAGCCCTAGTTCCGAAGAGATGCAAGAAGTTAAACAATATGCTGATACTTTAAATATCCTGTGGAAGCCCGTTTCATAAAGCACTAATCAATATAGAAAAACCTAAAAGGAATCTTATATTATTCTTTGTAACTTATTTAAATAATGGAACTTGTATTGATTAGATATGGCTCTTAAATTAGACGATATAAAAGGTTTAGGCAAAAAGGTCGATGTTCTAAAAAATGCAGGAATTGATTCTGTTGAGAAGCTAGCGAATAGTAAGGTGGAAGATTTATTGGAACTTAAAGGTATTGGGAAGGCAACAGCCGAAAAAATGATAAATAATGCTAAAGACTTATTAACAGACTCAAGTGAAAATGCTTCAGATATAAAGGAAGAAGTAAAGGGAGAGTCTTTAAAAGAAGATGAAGAAGAAGAGAAAAGAATTCAAGAAGAACAAAAGAAATTAGAAGAAAAGAAAAAGGGATTACAAGGTAAAAAAGTAGAAAAAGGTGATTTTGTACTAGTTAAAATAACCGCTAAAACTCAAAAAGGTAAAATTTTTAGAGTTTCTTCCAAAGAAGATGCAAAAAAAGCAGGAATCTATGAGGAGGAAAAAGGAAAACAAGGGTATTATACTCCTGAATTCGTAATTGTCGGAAAGCCGGGATTTTTAAATGAAGGATTAACTGAAACAATAGAAGAAATGAATTTTTTTGAAAAAAAATCTGTTAGAATTCCTCCTACTAAAGCATTTGGAAAACGGGATCCCAATAAAATCGAAAGAATTGGCATAGCTAAGTTTAGGAAAATGAATGAAGGTAAAAATCCTGAAATTGGACAAGATTTTACTGATAAAAAAGGTCAGCGAGGTAGAATCACTAATATAATACAAGGTAAGGTTATTCTTGATTATAATCATCCTTTAGCCGGACAATCTATTGATTATAACTTAGAAATCATTGATAAAATTGATGAATTTGGTGAGAAGATCGAATATTTTATGACTAGTAAGGGGATTCCTAAAGATTCTGTATCGGAATTTAAAATGAAGTTAACTCCTAAGGATAAAACTATTGAATTTACAGTTCCAAAGATGTTTATGTTCCAAAATATGACATATCTTAAATTCGGATTAGCAATGGATTTACAAACGCATATGTCTGAAATTATAGAGACTGTTAAATTTACAGAAGTTTATGAGAAAATTCCCGTTCCAGCATCACCAGCGGAGTCTGTAATGCAGAAAGTAGAGGATTTCAATAAAGTACATAATCATGATCATAATCATGACCATAATCACGACCATGAATAGTTCTTAACTTAACCTATTAATTCATTTAGTTTTTTAATTATAATGTCACCTATCCTTGACACGGGGTCAGATGGACATTGCCAATTCGAATATTCTGGAAAGGTTCCTGGATCTACAATATATAATTTTTCAGTATCTTTTTCTCTCACAAGATCAAGATGACCAAAGGGTATTTTATAAGTTTCAATCCATCTTGTAATATAATCTTTAATATCTTCTGGTACATCAACTTTCGTCATTGGTGCGTGTTCATCAGACAAGGGAAGCTTTTCTAAAGCACAAATATCATCTTCGAGGAAATATACATTATAATGTGTTCCTTCAAGAAAATCCTCTAAGTAAATAAGTTGTCCTTTGAGGAATTTTAAATCCTCTATACGATTTATTACTTTTACACCTCGACTTCCTGATCCCATTGTTGGTTTTAAAATTAAGGGAAAAACATCGTTCATTAGATTATCCTTTAAAGTTTTATATGATCCAAAGTAATAATCGGGAGATGGTAATCCCGCCTTACGTATTAAAAAGTGAGATTCCACACGGTTTTTATGTTTATATGTTAAGTTTGGATCTGGATAAACGGGAATATTATTTGCTTCTAAGAAAAATCCCGCATAGAGGAAGAATAATTGTTTAGATTTTAAAATATAAGCATCATTGTTAAAAAGTGCCTCATTTATAGCTAATTCTGATAAAGTATATATGGTTACCTCGTGTCCATTCTTGATTAGATAATTTGTTAATTTTCCTGCTAACATCGTGGTTCTTTTTGATAATAATCCTATTTTCATTATGTTCTCACATTTTTGGTTATTTTATTATTTGATTTATTAATAATTCTCCAACTAATTTTGCCCCATTTGGCACATTGTTTATATTGGGACTACTATTTACATCTATAAGGAAATATTGACCATCTTTTGATTTTAAAAAATCAACTGAAGTAACTTTAAGATTAAGAGTTTCCATGATTTTAAAGACTACATCCTCCAATTCGGGAATCTTTTCTATTTGAATTTTAGGTAAAATTTTATGGGGGTTCTTTATACTCGGAACTCGTTGAAAATAAAATAATTTATCGTCTATCCCGTAAATCTTATATTCCCATTGACTCTTAATATATTGTTGATAAAAATAATAGTGGAAGGCTTGTTCCTCCCCTTTTGCATCCTTAATAGCTCTTTGATCGCTAATTTGAGTTTGATCTGCAGTAATTTGAATTGAGGGTTGAAAGGAGGAGGATTTTTGATCAATTATATTTTTTATTATAAAATCTTTGAATGGAGGTTTCTCTGCATCAGGAGTTAAAGAGAAATCTGGTAGGTTGATACCAGCTTTTTTCAAATAAGTACTATTTAAAAATCGATTCATTGCTAGCCAAATTGCTCTAAATGGGTTAATAACTTGAACATTAGTTGTTTTTTCTATCAATTTTACTAAACCTAATATAATCTCCCCCTTTCCTTTCACGAAAAAGAGGTCTTCGTCAAAATAATATTTAGGAACGGATTTTAAAAGGAATTCTTCTTCAATATATAATGAAACATCAACTCTCTTCCTCAAATACTTTAAAAGAGGCTTAGCTTGATGCTTTATGAATTTTTTATTTGTAATAATACCTATCTTTATCAAACAAATCACAACTCTTTTTTATTAAGTTTTAGCAGCCTTAATTAAAAAATCTGCTACTATTTTATGTCCATCTTTTATGTAATTAAAATTTGGTGTGCAGTTTATATCGGTCAAGTAATAAATTCCATCCTTTGATTTTAAGAAATCCATTGAGGTTAATTTAAGATCTATAGCTTTCATAGCCTTATAAGCTGCTTCTCGAAGTTCTGGAATCTCCTCTATTTTACAACGAGATTCCATTTTAATGGGATTTATTAAAACAGGTAATTGTTTATAAAAATAAAGGGTTTCACCTACACCATAGATTTTATACTCCCACTTGCTCTTTATAAACTTCTGATAGTAGTAATAATGGTATTCCTCTTTTTTTTCAACAGCTTCCGTGAGGGCTCTTTTATCTGCTACTTGAATTTTTCCATCTCTTCTCTCAATTGTAGGTATAAATGCGTAATTCTTTTGATCTACTATATTCTTAATAATAAAATCTTCGAATGGGGGTTCACTATCCATAGGGTTTAGACTAAAATCGGGGACAATAACTCCTGCTTTTCGTAATTCTATCGAATGTAAAAATCGATGGATTGATAACCATATACCCTTAGAAGAGTTTATTATAGGAATATCTGTATTCTTCTCTATATTTTTTACTAATTCAATCATAAGGGCCCCTCTACCCTTAACAAAGAAGATATTCTCATCCAGTTTGTCGGAAATAGATTTTTTTAATAGGGTTGACTCTTCTAAATAATAAGATATTTCTGCCTTAGTATTCAAATATTCAAGAAATTTTGTTACCTTATGCTTGAAATGAAAATCGTCAATAACAATACCTATTTTTACCAATTACTTTTACCTTACTTAAAAAGAGTCTTTTATTTATTTCTATAGTATAGATTAAGGAATTATTATTTAAATCAGTTTTTTTATAGTATAATAACAAATTAAATAATTTATTAAAATATTAATAATGGAAATTATTGGACTTTATCTATTTAATCTATATATAACCAATAGATTTATATACTTTATTCGATTTAGATAAGATCAAACCCATAATCGTTTTATGAGTCTAAAAAGGATTTATGTCGGAGCCATTGTTAATCGTGATCTCGAAATATTTAACGAGATCAAGAAATTCGCTAAAATCAATTATAATATTCATATCAAGGATCTCATTCCTAAGAAAAAAGGCGTTTTTAAACTTAAATATTTCAAGAAATATGTAAAAAAATATAACTTTTCTTTTCTAATAGTTAAATTGTTCTCTCAAGAATCTAACATTGAGATATATAATGCCCTAAAAAAATATACTCCTAATATTCCTTATTTAAACAGCGTTAATTCTGTCCAACTTTGCGAAAGTCGGAGGGCCACATTTAGACATACAGAAGAAAAAAACCTTAAACTTCTCTTTCCTAAGTTTTATTATTCAATTGAAGACGCTCAAGAAGCATTTATAAACGGAAAAAGAATTATTGTTAAACTAGATGATCATAACTCCTCCTATATCCCAAAAGAAAAAAGAATCTTAGGAGTTCCCAAGTATTTTAGTAATTTTAACGAGATAATAAGACCTTATAGAGATAATGAGGATGATTTGTTTTTCCAAGATTATCTAGGCAAATTTGACATAATTTACAAAGTATATATTATAGACAAATGGGTTGTTGCAATAACTTCCAAAAATCGTTTACAAAAACAACCATACACTCCATTAGAATTAGTACACATTAGGGTTCCCTTAGATAAAGAATTTAAAAGAAGGATCCTAAGGCTTGGAAGAAAATTTGGTATGAGTATATATGGAGTGGATTATGTTTTAGCTGAAAATGGTCGAAGATATATTATAGATATAAACGATTTTCCTAGTTTCAGCGCTATTCCTGAAGCTGTAAGCCTTATTTCTGATTATATGTATACATTTATATCCGCAAGGGAATCTCTGGTTAAAATCCCTATGAGAATGAAAGTTAAGACATATACACTCTAATAAAAAGAAAAAATTTAAAAAATATAAACGGATTTTAGGATTTTTACCTCTTTTTTTCACGAATAAATCGTTTAAGGCGTCTTTTTGCGATATAATCTTCCATCTGTTTTGGAGGATGCTTCATAAAAAATGAACAAGCAGATTGAATAGGACCACCTTTTCCACGATCTTTTGCAATCTTGGATACGCGAATACAGTCAGCAATAATACCCGCTGAATTATTACCATCCTCTACAAACATAGTAAGATCAACTCTTACAGGAGCACCACCAAAAATGCGACCTTCAAGTCTCATGTAAGCTTCTTTCTGGTTTTTTAAAAAGGGTATATAATCTACAGCAGAGATTTGACAATCAACGGAGTCTTTGTTCTGCAATTTTGCGACTACTGATTCAGTTTTTGATTGGCGTTTTCCCTCTTCATACCGTAAGCGACCATCTGGCATAGGTGTCAACAGATTACAGAAATCCGAACATCCCCCCCAATCGAGTTGAATAGTTCTGTCTAGTATAGCTCCGCGCATTGGAAAGAGATTGGCAAGTCCGCGATGAATAATTGTAGCTCCAATCTGAGATTTAACATCATCTCCGATTAATGATAAGTTTAATTCTTCTGCTTTTGCTACAATTTCAGGATCTTTTGCAACATTTGAAGGCATCCCACAGACAACACATGCTCCAGCATCTAAAGCAGCCATAGCATAGAATTTTACTGCCTCATGAGCACCAGTTGGAAGAAGAATCACTGCAACATCAATTTTCCGTTCCTTCATCTCTTTTATAACATCATAAGGTTCTTGTTCTTTGGATATTGGAATGATATTTTTAATGTTGCTATTTAATCCATCTAATACAGGTCCTTTTAAAACAGGCGCATTCAAAAAATCCGGTTTATAAAGTAACATATTACAATTAGGCTCTGCAAATATTGCTTCACTCAGGTCTTTTCCTACCTTATTTGAATTTACATCAAAACCACATGCAAACTTAATATCATTAACAGTATATTGGGTTATTTCTGCTAACATTCCTATTATCTTATCTGGATTTTTTTTGTAATTTTCTACTCCTTGCACAAGAGCAGATGCTACATCTCCAATCCCAATGAGAGCTACTCGACAATCGGAATTTTTTGTTGCCATCTTACTTTTTATAGAAAACCTTCATATTTAAATGATTTTAAATAGGAGTTCCGATTTTGTACTCTTTAAGAATTAAGAAAATCGTAAAAAATAAAGTCATTTTTTTTTTAAATTGAGAGTATTTTTAATATTCTCTTTTTGATTAAAATCAAAAAATCTTCTTTTTAAAACCGACAAAAACTCTGATTATCCCATATCTTTTAATGTCGGGGGATTACGGAAATTATTTTCTTAATAA
>JAEOTJ010000362.1 GCA_016839905.1 Promethearchaeota archaeon
CAATAAATATTTTGGTTGCATAGTTGCCAGGACTAATAACCAAATCATATGCTTCATTAAATGGAAAATCACTCTCATTAATTCTTTCTATACAATATTTCATTGTCAAGGGGCAAGCTGTGGAAGGCTTTATAATAGCAGGGTTTCCTGCCATGAAGCTTGATCCCCAAAAGTACATTGGCAGACTCATAGGAGTATTACGGGGAGTTATACCTATAGTTAATCCCATAGGTTGATATTTTATGAGTGAAACTTGTCCACTTTCAAGATCACGTTGTGTTCTGTCTTTTATTAAATCGATAAACCAGTCAACATAAGAATATCCCTTTTCAATCATAGCAAATTCCCATTCTGAATAGCGAATAGGTAATCCTCCTTCAGCAACTATGATATCTTTAATTTTTTTCTTTTCTTTAAGTAATACATTAGCAATATCTTTGATTACATCAATTCTTTCTTCTAATGTAGTGTTTAAAAGTCTTTTTTCCCACTGAACTGTTCTTCTAATCTTATTGTGAATTGTATCTTCAGTATCGGCTTCAATAGATTCTATTACCTCCCCTGTATATTTATTTAAAACATCTAATTTCATATAAAAACCTCATTTATTTTTATTCTTTTTTCCCCTTAATTAATTCAATAAATTCTTTATACCATGCAATGGTCTCTCGAAGACCTTCTCTTAAAGGTGTTATTTTATAATTTAACTTTTCTATTGCTTTTTTTGAGGAATATGATCTATGATATTTAATTGATTTTAGTGTAGGTCGAGTTAAAAAAGGAATTTTCTTATTAAACTTTGCTTTAACTTCCAATAACCAAGCATATGCCATCGCAAATGTAAAAGGAATCTTTATTGCTTTTTTATCTCTTCCAATTTTGGCAATTAAATCAAGATATTCTTTAAATCTAACATTTTCTCCCCCAAGAATAAAATCTTCCCCAAAAAGATCTTCTCTATTTATTACGTCTGCTAAAGCATTTGATGTATCATATAAATAAGATAGACAGGCCATAGATTCTCCCTTTCCAGGACAAATGCCCAAGGGAAGAATTTTTCCCCTCATAACATCAAATAGCATTCTACCGAATATATTAAAATCTCCTGGACCATATACGATTCCGGGATAAAATATCATCACTTTCAAACCTTTTGGTATATAACTCTTCACAAGTTTTTTCGCTTGAAATTTAGATTTCTCATATTCCATAAAAAAATCCTCATTTTCATGAGTCTCGTCAACAGGTTCTTGAGGTGTAGGACCTAAAGCAGTAAAAGAACTAACATAAAATAATTTTAGGTTGTTTTTAAGAGCAATGTTAGCGATATTCTCTGTTCCTTTAACATTAACATCATAATAAATCGATTTGTCTTTTGCCCATATCCCTGTATAAGCGGCAAGATGGTATATAGCATCTACTTTATTCACAGCTTGTTCCAAACTATCAATATCTCGAACATCACCAATAATATATTCAATATTTTTTAGATCTTTAAATGGTTCAATATTGCTATTTTCTCTTATAAGAAGTTTTAAGTTATGTCCTAATTCATATAAACGTTTAACCAAAGGAACACCAATAAATCCAGTGCCACCAGTTATTAAGATATTAGTCATTTTAGTTAATATCTAAAATTTCATTCAAGAAAATTAAGAGGGTTATTTTCAGATTATTAAATTCTCGTTATTATTTTATTAAAAAGGTTTTCCGAAGTTTCATAATATTAAAAATTATAATTTATTCGAATTTCTCTTATAGAAATTATAATAAAAAGTTATATACTCGCAAATATAAAACCAATTAAGCCGAGAAAAGCCCCTAATTTTAAGAATAAACTTATTTTTTTAAAATCAGCGGTCTGTAGATCACTTTTAAGAGATATTATTAACGCATAAATAACGATAATTATTCCAAAAATCATTGAAATAAAAAACAAAATGGGATTTAAAATTGGTGTAAATATAGGTAAAATAAAAAAGATTATAGCCAAAATATCACAGACTACAGAG
>JAEOTJ010000363.1 GCA_016839905.1 Promethearchaeota archaeon
CATCTGAACCGGTACCAGAATCAGTTATGTTAATTTGTGCTGGTGTTGGCCCAGATATTATGTTAATCGAAGGAGTTTCATTAAGAATGTAATAAGAGTAGTTATTCTCTGGTCCTACAGAGACTCTCAATAAATTAGGACCGGCAAGACTTTCATATGGTACATTATAAGTATATGTGGCTATACCATTTATGTTTGTTGTATTATATCCAATAATCGTCCAATTATTATAATCAATAAGATGACGAAATGCGACTGTTTCAAATTGTATTGGACTTCCTCCCATATCGGTAACTTTTACTTTAAGTTGAAGATTAGAATATCTACTAACGGAAGGTTGGTAATACTCATTAGAGCGAAAATTATTTATATAAAAAGATATTTTTTTTTCCTGGTACTTTGTAATATTTAGATCCATTCTATTACTTGATGCTTTAATGTATGATGTTGTATTATCAGTCCAAGTTCCATTAAAATCAACTCTTATTTCATACTTTCCTATGGGAATTTGGTCATTCACTCTTAAATCAATAGAAAACTGACCATTGGCATCAGTGGTAACCGAGGATGGTGTAGGAGTAAAAGGATTAGTTTGAGGAGTATTATTTCCCTTTTTGAATAGAAGAAAATTAGATATATCTAGTTGAGCATTTTCAATTCTAGCATTATTTACCGGATCAAAAATGTAACCTTGAACTGTTGTATCATTTGTTATTGAGCGATTGAGAAACTGAGGGCTTACACTAGTAAGATTAACATCAATAGAACCATTTACAATAAATTGGGTTGTATTCTCAAGAGTTCCTTGAAACGACACTCTGATTGTATGAGGGCCGACAAATAGAGAATTATCAACTAGATATGATGTAGATACAATACCATTTGAATCTGTATAAAATGTACCGATATTTGTATTGTTAGTTATATCTTGAATAACAATAGGAACATTTTCTATTACTGCATTAGGAGAATCGGAATCTATGATTGCAGTAATGTTGACAGAGGAAGTTCGATTATAAACAGTGCTATCTGTAGAAACATTAAGAGTGTAGGAAGGTGGAGCAGTAGGATATCCATCTAAGACATCAATTTCAACCCAATGACCTTCTCCAGTCCCTTCATCAGTTGGAATATAAACCTCTGCCCAATTATACATATTCTTAAATTTTACGGAAAATCCATCCAAATTCTCATCACTATCATAAGCTTCTGTACTATTAACGCCCTTGCTATTAAAACCGCTAACAAAGCGGCTTGCAACACCAAAAATCCTGCAAAATGCGGAAAAGGCAGAAGCGAAATGGGTAGATATACCTTCTTCTTCTTCGCAGAACCATTCAATTTCATCTTCCCCGTCTTCTGGACCTTCATCACCAATCCATTTTGAATAACCAAAAGTAAAGTTATTTTGAAGGTAAGTTAAAATCTTATTTACTACTGTCCAAGCATTATCATCAGGATTAATTATAGTCTCTAATACATCACAATGACCTCTAAAATTATCTCTATCAGCTTTATAGCCCGAGATCCCCAGAGGTAATTGTATAAATTGATCTTTTATTGCAGATGGAGTATAGTTTGCGTTGACTGCAGTGTTATTAAGTTCTTGAGGAGTTGGTAATCCAGGCTTCCCCCATAATCTATATTTTAAATTAAAATTATGAACACCGTCAAAATCTAATAGTAATGATGTGCAATTGAGATCATCTTTAAATAGAAAAACTGAGTCTTTATTAAAAGAAGAAGAATTAGAATCGACACTCCCGGCTACAATATAAGGATCTGGAAAAAGCGAAAATATTGTTAATGAATTTGCTCCATCATTAGATTTTAGTCCACTCGTCATTTTAAGCAGATATTCATCTGCACCTAGTGCCTTATGTACATCATCAAACAATGAAATATTTGTAAAAAAAGTTTGAGATTTTTCTTCCGTTGATGTCCAAGATTCACCATCATATTCATCATAACATTCTTGTTTCCATAATATATCCGACATATCATCTATGGAGTCATAATCATAAACTTTAAATACTTCAACCTCAGAAAATAATGCCGCGATTAACAGACTTGTATAATCACCTAGATCATAATCCCCAACATCACCATCAAACATATCCATTAAATCTTGTATTTGTTCCGCCGTTAAATCACCAAGTAGGTCTAATAAATCTTGGAGGTCCATAGGTAAAGGTGGAAGCATATTAATTCGATCTTTATAATCTGCATTTGATGTTTCTTCGTTAGGATTTATTCTTTGAGAACCTAAGAGCGTGCTATATAGAAGAGTTTGCCATGTAAAAAAAGAGAGTAAGATACCAGCAATGATAAAAACTCCAACAATCCTTTTTTTGTTAACACCTCTGCCGAGTAGTTCTTCATGAATATCTGACATGACAAAATCCAGAATTTTTTTTTGAACCGTGGTAGTTTAGATTATTAATAAAGTCATATTATTTATATATATTTTATGTCAATACATATTACTTTACTAGACACTTTTCTACTTTATTGTAAAAGATTATTTTTTTTTAAAATGGAAAAATAAAAATTAAAATTAATTAAAATTCATAGCCACATTTAGTGCATAACATTTTCTTGGCATAAATTGGCTTAGGAATATAACTAATAATTTTAGTTTTATCTTCAACTTCTTTAATCCCAAATCCTGATGCACCACAGTTAGGACATACTTTCCTACTAGAAGAGATTGGGGCACTTGCCGTAGGGTCCATACTTGGAGGGGGCATGCTAAAATCTTGAGTAGATCCCATGATCGGTGTCGCATCAGCACCTAAAGATGAGCT
Source organism: Promethearchaeota archaeon (assembly GCA_016839905.1). Next base: position 2,808 of record JAEOTJ010000363.1, read on the forward strand.
CATTCCGACGCTGGCACCAGGAGAGCCTACTGGTTGTGTTGAAAGTGTTGAAGCCATTACGGGTTGGGGTTCCTGTAATTCTTTAATACGTTTATCTTTGTACGTAATTTCTTCTTCTAATTCATCAATTTTCTGTTTTAACGGTTCTATTTGGGATTGTAAATTAATTGTTTTTTCTTGCATTTCTTGGTTTTGACTTTGTAAACTATTATTTTGAGATTTTAATTGAGTATTTTCATTAGTCAATTGATTAACTTGGTTTAGAGCTTTGTCATTAGAAGATCGTAATTCTTCGATTTGCCTATTTAAATCATCAATTTGGTTATCCTTTTGCGAAATTTTAGATTCCAATTCATTGACTCTAAAATCTTGTGGAGGAGGACCACTACTGATGGCGGGAGTTGGTGTTGGAGGCATTCCTGGGGAAGGTCCTGGCATTGGAGGCATTCCTGGGGAAGTTCCTGGCATTGGAGGCATTCCTGGGGAAGTTCCTGGCATTGGAGGCATTCCTGGGGAAGTTCCTGGCATTGGAGGCATTCCTGGGGAAGGTCCTGGCATTGGAGGCATGCTTGGGGAAGGTCTAGGCATAGCAGGAGGCGGCATGCTTGGGGAAGGTCCTGGCATAGGAGGAGGCGGCATGCTTGGGGAAGGTCTAGGCATTGGAGGCATTCCTGGGGAAGGTCTAGGCATAACGGGAGGTGGCGCCTGAAAGCCTGGAGACATAGAAGGTGCTCCAGGAGGAGCTATTCCCAAATCAGGTATATCAAAGTCAAATTCATTCTTTTTCTTCTTTTTATTTGGCATTTTTATTTCCAATAATTTTTTAAAAACTTTTTTAATTAAGTATTTTCAAGATAAATATTATTACTAAATTTATAATTGTTTTCACAAATTTTTAAATGAAAAATAATTTCATAAAAATTAAAAACAATTCCAAAATGGGTTTAAATTATCTTTTAATGTAGGTAATAATTTATGATTTATGTAATTTAATATATCTTTTTCTGAGGTTCTAGGTTTTTCTTCAATAAGCATATCATCTTCATCATTAAGAACTTTTAAACAGTTGTATACGGCTCTGGCTTGTTTATCCACTTGATATCCCCCTTCTAATGTAATTAAAATTCTCTCGTTAGCAAATTCTTTAGCAATTTCTCTAATTAATTTTAAATAAATCGCTGGTGCTTGATATGTCCACCCCATATATGTTAGATCATCGGACCAATGTGTATCAAATCCTGCAGAAATAAGGATAAATTCTGGTTTGAACTCTTGACATATAGGCAATACAATCTCATTAAAAAATATTTTAATCACATCATCAGCCGCTTTAGGAGGCATTGGATAATTAATTATTTTGCCTTCTCCTTTCCCCTTGCCTATTTCACCAATAAAACCGCTTCCAGGATAAAGTGTTCTTCCATCTTGATGTGAGTTAAACATTATTAAATCGCCATTTTCAGATTTAGAGCCATTATAGAAGATATCTTGGGTTCCATTTCCGTGATGGCAATCCCAGTCAATAATGGCCACTTTCTTCACGTTTTTTTCTCTAAATAAATACTCAGCGGCGATTGCTATATTATTAAAGATGCAAAAACCTGCACATTTATGAGAATTTGAATGATGTCCTGGGGGTCTTACTAATGCAAATCCATTTTTAATATTTCCATTTAAAATTTCATCGATAGCCTGTAAATTTCCGCCAACAGAACACAAAGATGCTTCGTAAGTTTTAGATGAGACTGAAGTATCCATATCAAGATTTTGAATTCGGCCCGTCTTTTCGCTCAATTCGCTAACTTCTTTTACTTCTTTAATTAAGCTCTCATCGTGTACATATTTAAGTTGATCTAAGGTGGTTTTTCTTGGCTTGATTAACTTGTAGTTAGGATCTTCTAAAACTTTCTTTTCTTTTAAAAATTCCATTATTGCTATAAGGCGCTCATGTGACTCTACATGGAGCCCGATCTGGTGCTCAAGAAATATTTTATCATATATAATTCCCGTAGTCATTATAAAAGCCACTTATTTTTTTAGAAAAAATTTTAATTTTTACTATATCTAAGGATTTAGTAATAAAAGTATATATAGATTTTTGTATGGATTAATAAACTAGAAAATCTCATTAGTCTCTATTTTTAAATATACAACTTTTTTATAAGATTATTATGAAATAAGCATTCCCAAATTCTCTAGCAGATGATGGGATACAGGGTTTGGTGTTAAACCCTCAAGTTGTCAAGATTTCTTGATAATTTTAAATAAGATTAGGTAATTTTTACTAGTTTTGATAACATAGAATAAAAATAGTTGAAAAAACAAGCTTAATGAGAAAAAAAACAATTAAATATTGAGAGTATTTTTAATATTCTCTTTTTGATTAAAATCAAAAAATCTTCTTTTTAAAACCGACAAAAACTCTGATTATCCCATATCTTTTAATGTCGGGGGATTACGGAAATTATTTTCTTAATAA
>JAEOTJ010000364.1 GCA_016839905.1 Promethearchaeota archaeon
ACGGAGATAAGGTCCGGTCGAAAGGAGAATTAATCATAGATAACCATCTCCATCGGTTAGGAATCAACCATATATATGAAAAAACCATTAAAGTTCATGGAAAACCGATAAAATATGATTGGTTTTTACCCGACCACGATGTATATATAGAATATTGGGGTTATTATGGTAAAGCTTATGAGAAAAGAAAACATGAGAAACTTAAATTATATAGGCAAGGAAAACTCACGATTATTTCCATTGAAAATTTGATGTTTTCCAATATTTATCCAAATTTAGAAGCAGAACTTAATAAATATATCAAATTAAAAAAAATAAAAAAAAAATCTCCGAAACATTGTCCAAATTGTGGGCAAGGTTTAGATGAGAGATTCTAAGTCAGATAATCCCAAGTTATTTTTTCTCATTTTTATGCACTATTATTTAAAATATTAAAAAAAAGATAAATCTCCAATATATCAAATTAGAAAAATATAAATGAGATCTTTTGATAATGCCCTTTTTTAAATTATATTAAATGATATAAATAAATTCATCTCAAAATATGGGATATTTTTTCAAGTCAGAAGATCTTTGCAGTCGAAATTGTCTTAGAAAAGATTAATAGTTCACAAATCTGCTAGATCCATTTATATGCTGAAATGAATATATGGAATATATAACAAGATTAGGGGATAAATAACTAAAAAAAATAGAAAAAGACTCTTGCCTTGCAATGATCTAATTGTTTTTGCAATCAGAATATGAACATGAAAACTAGGTCATCAATGAATTAGGGAAAGTATTAATGATTGATGAGGGCTCCAAGGCAAGAGTCTTCCTTTAATTTATATAGAGAATAAAAACATTATTTAAAAGTCTTCTTCAATATGTTTTTAGTTATTTCGTGCTCAAAAAATGAGAAATTAAGTCTTTTATTGTGCAAAAATATACATTATAATACAAATGTTTAAATAAAAAACTTAAGTCTTGTTACTAAAAGGAAGCAATTAATAAAAATGACTCCTGCCGCACCTGGATTTTTGTCTTTTGGTGAGCGTAATAATGGCGCTCACTATTCTTAATACTTCCCCTAATTTATTGATGACCTCGTATTGAGGTCCGCGCCAGGAGTCACCTTTTCTTTTTAATGAGTGGATAATAGATTGTGGCACAGGGCTGCTGGGTTTTTGGGTGCTACTTCAAAAAAAAGGAGTAATAATGATTCATATATCGCTCATAAAGACCTAAAACACTTATTATTTTAAAATATTATCCTAATATAATCCCTAATTCATTAAAATTAGATTTTATTCTACATTATTCAATTTTAAAATACTCTTTCTTTAAATTGAGTAATTATATTTTTTATTTCAAAATCATTAAATAAATTTAAAAATTCAAGTATTTCAAGTTTTATTTTTGATAATTGATCCTGAAATTGTGGAAATCGAAAAAAGAATTCCAACCTTGAAATTAAGTCCTTTATTAAGATATTTATGTCTTTTCTAGTCATATTTTTTTTTATAAAACTGATAAAATTTTGGACGGTTATTTTTATGATAATCTCTCTAATCATTTTCTTAGTTTCGGGATTAATTATTTTTAAATTTTCAAAATCAAAATCTTGAGGCTCATCATTGCTCACAGCAATTATTTTAAGGATCTCCCTGCTAAGTGAGTATTGCAAAATGTTAATTTGTTCTAATTGACAAATAGAACTCAAACTAATTATTTTCTCATAATTTAGACCTAATAGGAACATAGAAAATGCAGAAGCCGAAAGAATATTATGCGATGCTTCTGCCCATTTAAATGTCGATTTGATTAAAATGTGAGATAATTTTATTATCTCATTAATATCTTTCTCGTTTTCAAATAATTTTATAAAATGATTTTTAAGATATTTCAAGTCTTCAGCAACTTCATAAAGAAGTAAAAAATTGGAAATAAAAATTGCTATTTTATTTAACTCGGTTTCATTAATTTTAAAATCATTTGATAGCTCCTCAAAAGTCGCAAATATCTTGTTCAACATTCTTAAATCTTTAGGGAAATATTTAGAATAAACATAGTGGACACTTAGTATAATTGGGATTGCTTCATATATGTCAGGCTCATATCCTTTAAAACGGTCTCTTAACAAGCTTATGTATTCCATTTCTCCCGTAAGAGAATTTTTAATTTTTTTTTCTAAGTTGATTATAGAGAAAAAATAAAACAAATCAGAATAAAAATTAACATCAAAATTATTTTGACTGTTTAAACGAGTTTTAGAAATAAGAGATAATAATTTATCGTAGTCTTTTTTTATGATTAATTTAAATTCTTTGTTTGAAATTTTTTCTTCATAAATGCTTTTATATTTTTTATAGCCTGCGGAAAATAACTCATTGATCTCTTCATTTAAAGAATCCTTATTAATATCAACTTTTAAGCTCATATCTCTAGTTATGAGTAGATCGTGATTTTTTAAAAAAAAAATTTTAACGTCCGCCTCAGAGATTCGTCTTCTTACAGGGAGGGAAAAATCATAATTCTCTAAATTAATGTCTTCTAGAGTTGCTCTCATGGTCATAATATATTGATTTTTATTAGTAAATTTTATATCCTCTGATTTAATACAAGTTAAGAATTCCTCTATATATGAATAATATGACGAAAATCCTTTATCAGAGCTAACTTTAAGGGCATAAATCTTCTCTACAGGAAGCTTAATAATCTCTTTAAGGAATGTGTTATAAATTGATTCGTCAAAGATTACTTTTATTTTATCATCAGGTTTTTTTCTATGCGTGATGAAAATCTTATCTCGTGTAGAGGTAAGAAAATCATTAAATTCTTTTCTACTTATATAAAGCCTTCTAGTGTTGTAAGCTTCAGAATCGTCATAGGTTCTTATCTCGAAATCTTTATATAGCTGGCCTATAATATTTTTATTGAAAGTTAATAAAACATCATATTTATCACGTAAATTAGGTTTATGTTCAGGCATTAATGAGTAATATTTTAGTAAGGCATATTTTTTGTTTTTTAAGATATAATTTAATGTAGAAGGTGGAAATCGTTTTTGTAATGAAAAAGCCCCGTCAATTATTCTGGCCTTACAATAATGGGGATATTTGAACGTGTTAAATCGAAGGATTATTTGATCTTGTCCCTCTTCATCACTATTGAAATATAGTAAATCAAATCGCTTATTAAAAAACCTATGTAATTTATGGGAATATTTAAAGGAAAATTGAATAATATCATTCCCTCTATCATCTTCCTTTTTTTTATAACGTAAAAACATGCGTTCTTGGGGGATGTACTTCTTGTTATACTTTTCAATATAATTTAAATCTATCCTGGACCTAAAACTAATTTTTGTTTCTAAATTATTAAAATACGCTGGAATCTTTTCAAATTCAAGATTAAGATAGGGTTCCAGAATTGAAAATGGAATGTCGCTACGCCCATTTTCTTCAATTTTTATATTTTCTAATAAAACAACGCTATTTGGAATTTTATAACACCTCTAAAAGATTTATGCTTGGAAATATGGATTAATTTTATGTAATACTTGTCTATATAAATGAAGACTTTTATTATTTATAAATATTTATGCACGATTTTATTTTTTTTTATCTTCAATTACCTTTATAAAATATTTCATACCTAATCCTTAATATAATAAATCGGAATTACGGAAATAATGAAGGCCATCCCCGTGATCACGAATAAAAGTTGAGTAGATACAAAATCCAATCCTGATAGATATGTGCCAAGAGGAACAAATATGACTTTGGCAAGCACGACAAAGGAAGCCATTAACTGGTAATAGGTTCCTTTTTCTTGAGATAAATCTATTACCATTGCAATCAAATAAATGCTGAGAAAGCCAGCAAATAACTGAGAAATTGCAATTAGAATGATGAAACCTATAAGACCTATAAAGGGGGCAATTGCGTAAAGAATACCTGCCATGATGAGAGAGATAATGATAACTTTTTTCCGGTCTAAATCTTGAAACTTTTTACTTGCGAGCACCATGCTAAAGGCATTGATCAGCACGAGAATAATGAATGATAAAGTATAGATCATCACGCCATCTTCTCCAAATTGATCCAAGATCCAAGGTTCCAAGGTCCATTCTAAAAGATAATTTGTCGAATATAAGAAAAGAAACAAGCACATGAGTAATATTTGAGGATTATTTTTAATCCAACTACTTGTTTTTTGCTTAAAGGAACTTAAATTACTTGATTTTTCCATATTTTTAGAGATTTGTTGATCTTTCTTTTCCAATGGAATTGGATTGTCTTTTAATAGAAATGCAATGAGTATTATGGGAGCTATGGAAATTATACCAATGAGAAAAAACTGATTCCATATGTGAATTGAATATAGATCTGACATGACAATTAAATATACAACCGATACAAACACGCTTCCTGTTAATGTTCCTAATTGCGTGAATAAAATGTTTTTACTTTTAGAATCCTCATCTAAGGAAAGATCGATTACGACCTTATCTATTATCACATCTAACAGGGAAATGAAGGTAAAAGTCAGCCCCAATAAAATCCCAAAAACAATGAGGAATGATAAATTATAGACCAGTAATATAAAACTAAAGACAATTCCAACGGCACTGATAATTGCAAGAATACCACGTTTCGATTTATGTCTATCAAAATAAATGGACATGACAGGTTTTAAAAATAAAGCCGAATATGAAAAAATTTGTACGAATGCAAGCTCATCTTCTCCGATCTTATATATCCTGAGAAATAAGAGGGGTAAATACGCATGAATATA
>JAEOTJ010000365.1 GCA_016839905.1 Promethearchaeota archaeon
AATTCTCCAGATAATTTTGGAATTGAAAGTTATTTCTTTAATTAAAAAAAAGGTTACATTAATTTCAAATTCTATAACAAGATGATGTGAATGGATGAAATTCGAGAAATCTTAAATAATTTAATTAAAAATAAGATCTCTATTGAGGATGCTGAAATATTATTAAAGGCAAATTTGATTGAAAATGTTGGAGATTTAGCCCAATTAGATATCTTTCGCAAAACAAGGACAGGAACACCTGAAGTTATCTTCTCTCAAAACAAGGATAATAAAATGCTCATTGATATAATCAATACTTTTCTTGAAAGCAAAAAATTTGCCATAATATCGCGTTATAGCAAGGTACAAAAAGAATTAATTAAAGATTCATTTAGAAAAAATGATTCATTTATTTTAGAGATCAATGATTTAGGAAAAATTATCATAATAAGGGAGAAATCTTTTCATTTCAAGAAAAATGGTGGAATTATTGGGATAATAACTGCTGGAAGTTCAGATATTCCAGTTGCTGAAGAAGCTAAAGTAATCGCAGAATCTATGGGATGTGAAGTTTTTACTAGCTATGATGTAGGAATTGCGGGAATCCATCGTATATTCAATCCTTTAAAAAATATGATAAAGAAAGGCGTTCATATCATTATTGTATGTGCGGGGATGGAAGGGACATTACCTGGTGTGGTAGCAGCTTTGGTTGATGTACCCGTAATAGGTGTCCCCATCTCAAGCGGCTATGGATTAGGTGAAAAAGGAAAAGGGGCTTTAACTACAATGTTACAATCTTGCTCCCCGGGATTAATGGTTGTAAATATTGATAATGGTTTCGGAGCGGGGGCTTCAGCATCTTTAATAGCAAATAAAATTGCTAAATAAATAAAAAACATGACTTTTCAAGCCAAATCGTTGAATTATTACCAAAAGAATTGGGATAATTAATCTATATTGATTTGGATGCTAAATATCAAATTATTAAATTTTATACCTAAGATTACGACCTGAATATTTAAAGAAATTTGTAAATACCCAAAGATTTTTTTTTAAATTGAATCATAAAAAATTAGAAATTATGTATCCAAGCAACAACTCCTAAGACATTTTTACAGATTATAAGACTTTCATCTGAGGAAAATCGGCGCTCTCCATGCATCGCCTCGTTCCTTAATTCTCTCATTTTGCTCAAATGTTCCAAGAAATCATCACTATATACTTGTCTTAAAACTTCAATACATTCTCCTATAGTATTCGGGGGCTTTTTTCCTACATAGTTTTTTATGTGTATTTTTAACTGCGATTCCAATATTCGGGCACTCATTACCACTACCGCGGTCCATAGCTCAAATTCCACACACCTGAGCAGTTCATTTATATCTTTGATTACAAAATCCGACATATCCCATAAAAACACTTCGGGAAATAGATTTGTGCAATCTAAATCATCCGCAAGGGAAGGCTTTAAAGTATTAATCCATTGATTTATAAAGCTGATTAGGCATTTATAACATAACTTACTCTGCTTATAGTTCTCTCCCTTACAGTATTCACATTTCCCCATAATTATCCATCTTCGATATTCAAGATAAATTTTTTGTTTATTTTTCAATTATATTTAATTTATGCTTATTTGCTTTTTAGATTTAATATCTAAATGTAAATCATTTATATTTAAAGAAGAAAGTATGCAATTTAATTCAAAAAAAAATGAGTACGTGAAAAATATAGTAAAAATGTAAGGAATGATCATGATCCAAGAGAAAGATAAAGAAATAACATTCATATTAAATCCAAATTCGAAAAAAAATAGAAAAGATTGAAGAAATACTTTTTATGTTAATCTCTGAATAATATTTCATCAGTATCTCATCAATATCTTATGGAAAAAAATTAAATCTAAAAATAGAAGGAGTATATTATGATTTGGTATTGATAATAGCAGCAAGACATCAATAAGCATACAGTATCAAAAATAAAAGATAGAATAAGATTACAAAGAAGCATGATAATCAAAAACAAGTTTTCAAAAGAAAAATAAAAAGGAACTAAAAAAATCATCCTATCTATCATCTACAAGAAGGCCCCTTTTTTCAAGTGCGGCCCTAGCAAGATTTCTTACTTTTTCATTTTCCTTCTCATCACGTGCAACCTTTCCGAGCACCATCATAATCTGCCTATTTGTCTTCTTTGAATTATATAATTCAGTAACAGCCTTAAATCTTACATTAAGATCTTCGTTCTGGGATAAATCTTTAACCATTCGCTTCATTTTGATATTACCCTGATAAACTTTCTTATAAATGATCCCTAATCCTGAAACTAACCCAACTATAATGGATATTATATAAGAAAGATTCCTCAAAAACGTAAAATCATCCTGTTCTTCGGGCTGATCAGTACTTTCTTGTAGATATAATTCTGCTTGAATTGTGTTATCAATTGACCAATTTGTCCTCAATGAACCATCTTTATTGCTGTATAATTCACTGATTAAATTATCTGGATCAATCCGTAAAGTAATTGCATATCTTCCCTTACTAATTTTTTCTTTACAACTATAGAGGATGTTTCGAGGCTCATCTACATTGAGAGTAAGTGGTGAAGCTGTGTTATCATAGAGAGTAATATCAAGTATATCACATCTTATCTTAATGATTAAATTACTCGCTTGCCAAATTCCGTTATTTTTTATAGTGAAGTTTAAAAGAAACGCCTGTCCTTCAATAGTGTCAGCAATACTAAACCTTTCGGCAACCAGGTTGGGCATTGGATACCAAGTATTATCAAGAGGTTGTGTTTGCAATCCAATCTCGATATCATCATTAAAAGTATCACCATCTGAATCTGGATTAGTAGCATTAGTAATATATCCATCATCACCTAAAATACATTCTTCACCATCAAGAATGTTATCACCATCGCAGTCAGGATCCCAAGGATCTGTGGAATTTCCATATTCCCAATAATCTGATAATCCGTCAAGGTCAGAATCAGCGTTAGTCGCATTGGTAATATAATTATCCACTCCTAATGTACGTTCTTCTCCATCTAAGAAACCATCATCATCGCAGTCAGGATCCCAAGGATCTGTGGAATTATCATATTCCCAATAATCTGATAATCCGTCAAGGTCAGAATCAGCGTTAGTCGCATTGGTAATATAATTATCCACTCCTAATGTACGCTCTTCTCCGTCTAATAAACCATCATCATCGCAGTCAGGATCCCAAGGATCTGTGGAATTTCTATATTCCCAATAATCTGATAATCCATCATTTTCAGAATCAGGATTTGTTACATTAGTCCTATAACCATCTAATCCTAAGATGTACTCTTCAATATTAGTAAGACCATCTCCGTCAAAATCGCTATATCTCAAGAATAAAATTGGTTTTGTATCATTACTTCCTGAAGTTCCAGATACAGTATAATTAGTATCACCTATTCCGTCTACTGGATTTAAGTCTGAGCCCGAATAATCGTCAAAATAATTCCCTATATATCCATCAGTCCAGTTATTATTATCGCCATCATCAAGCGCGTTAATGTCATTTCCAACAAAATAATTACAATATAAATTGTTAGAATCTGAATTTGAAGATAATTGTATTCCATAACCACTATTTCCAGTACAATTACTGATATAATTGTGTGAGATTACACATCCTAAGTTTATTGAACCTAATAATCCTATAGAAATACCATCAGAGCCATCACTTCCAGAACCCCCTCCGTCACCACCTAATCCCCTTGAGATATTATATATATAATTATCTTCGATAATTGAATCATTAATATTTGATAATAGTATCCCGAAACCATCCCCCCCTATACCTCCGTTTTCATTTTGTTCCCAGTCTCCTGTACCTCCTGTACCTCCGGTCACAAAGGAGATTATATTATTTTCAATTGTAATATTTAAAGAATTTTCAAGTGAAATTGCAATTCCATTGCCTCCAAGACCTCCTATACGACCATTTGCTCCCGTTCCACCTTGGCCTCCACTTACATTAGTTATATTATTGTTAGTTATTATTATATTATATGAATCAGATATGTTAATAGCAGCAGCAGCATAACCAGTTCTTCCAACAACATAATTATATCCGTTGTTTCCTGGTCTACCGTAGAAATTATCAATGATGTTACTCGATATATTAATATTGTTACATTTAATAATGGTGATTTTACCTAGATTAGTTGGATTACACAAAAAACTTAAATTAAAACCATTTATTATTACATCTTCCTGATCATACAAGTAAATAATACTTTCCCCTTCAATAGTATTATCAAGAGTAATATTATTCTGATAACTATCTGGCTCCATAAAGCATCCAAAATTTCTTTCATCCATACCATTAGGACCAAACATCAATGTAGTGCCTCCCGTTCCCCCCTCAATGTTCGAAATTGTGTTTTTATAGAGCGTATTGTTATTTGAAGCAGAAAAGTAAAAAGCTGTGCCAACCCCCCCAATTCCGCCAGGACCATAAGACCCTGCCTCGCCCCCATGACCGCCGGTGATATGCGATATTGTATTATTATAAAACTTATTGTTTTCAGAATTTAGAAGATAAAATCCTGCCCCTATACCACCAACTCCTCCGGAAGAGTAAACACCGCCCGTTCCACCACGCCCACCTTCGATGTAGGAGATTGTATTATTATATATGGAATTATTATAAGAATTTAAAATATATATCCCAGAGCTATCATATCCAGAATAACTCATGGCCATATATTTAGTTTTTCCTGGTCCGCTTTGATAATTTTCTAGAGTATTATTAAAAACTGTTATATTGACACATTCTATTAAGGCAATCTTACCTAAATTAGTTGGATTACATGAGCTATTAAGAACATAATCATTAATCGCTATATTCTTACGTCCATAAAAGTAAAGAATAGGATCCCCTTCATACAGATTATCTGTGGAGATATTATTCTGATAACTGTCCGATTCCAAAAATATTCCATACTCAACTCCATACCATCCATCGGGATTACCTCCTGAAGCGGTTCCGAACTCTCCTCCAGAGAAGCTAAACATCAAATTTGAATTTATTGTATTATTTTTCGAATCTAAGAAATAGATTCCTACTCCATCTCCACCTGATCCTCCTGATCCTACACCACTTACAGTCCCCCCCTTTCCTCCTTTTAGATCATAGATTAGGTTTTCATGAAGGGTATTATAATATGAATTTTGAAAGAATGTCCCTACTCCATTTCCTCCATGGCCTCCCGAACCAAACATTGATGCTCCACCCCCAATCCCTCCGGTGATATTGGAAATGGTATTATTTACAATTTGAGTTTCGTTAGATTCTGTTAATGATATACCGATGGCAAAACCGCCTATAGCTCCCGATGATGACGAATCCCCGGTTAAATTATATATCGTATTATTAACTACTAAAATACTGCTCGAATTCAATAAATAAATTCCAATTGCTTTTCCTCCATTGTTTGCGCCTTGAAAGTCTCTGATACTATTGTTATAAATTATTCCGTTCTTCGTATTATTTAGAATAATCCCAATTTCTGAATATTCTAAATTACATTTCTCAATAGTAAAATTAGCATCAGAATTCTCGATTTTAATACAATAGCTAGTAATACCGGAATGGAGAGTCTCGTCTTTTATCACATATGGATCGTTTATAGATCCTGATCCAGAACACCAAGTTTTAGTTTCTGCCCAACTCCAGTTATTCCAAGAATTGTCATCAATGTAAATTACGCTACCATTAGCTCCGTCATCCCAAATGGGTAAATAATCAATTCCACCCCCTGTTCCAGTAATTAAATAAGAAGTCTCTCCAATTCCATCGTCATTCTCATCCACTCCTGAATAGTTATCCCAATAGTTTCCAATTATAGTATTATTCCAATTATTATTAGTTCCATTATCTACTGCATGATTGAGACTATTATTTTCAAAATAATTATTATATAGCAGCAAATCTGAAGAATCATTGATAAGCAAACCATTTCCATTGTTATCAATAATAGTATTGTTTAAAATCGTACCTTTAGAGCTATTTACGATTTTTAATCCCGCTTCAAGAGCAGAAGCCGTTGAATTAATCACGGTACAGTTATCGATTATAAAATAGGATTCATTTGAATCTGCTATAGTAATGCAAACATCAGAGTTATTTCCATTTACATTAATATTTTCAATAATATAAGGAGATTCCAACGATCCCTCACCTGTGCACCATCCCCACTGTTTTGCTTTTATCCAATTTTCAGAAGTTGATTCATTAATCAGATATGGTCCGTCATTCCACATAGGAAAATAATCAGTTCCTCCACTAAAAGAATATTCAGTATCTCCAATAAGGTCATTGTCTAAATCAACTCCGGTATAATCGTCCCAATAATTCCCGATACTTGTAGTATTCCAATTATTATCCATTGAACTATCCGCCACATTTGTCGTGTGTTTTTTAAAAATATTCATATAAAAAATATTATTATGACTATCTGAATCAATTTTAACAGCCTCGTCTTTATTTCCCTCAATTAGATTTTCTCGTACTGTCTGATTATCCGAAAGTCCAAGGTATATACCATTTTTTCCATTATTAACAATCGTATTCCCTATAAGGCTATTATTATAAGAATTAGTCCAAATTGAAATACCATCTCCCTGTTCATTAAAGGATAAGTTATTATCAATTATAAAGTTGTGAGAAGACTCCTCTACCCATATTCCGTTATGCGAATTATAAATTACCGTATTATTAAATATTGTATTGTTCTCTGTAGTTAAAACTACAATACCTGTACCAGATGTAGCGCCTACATTATATCGTACTATATTATTTTTAACCGTATTATTAGAACCCATCCCTATTAATATTCCATTTCTACAATTCTCTACCAAATTTTCTTCAATAGTAATATTTGTACAATCGATAAAAAGAATGACGCCACGATAAGGGTTATTTGACAGATTGTTTTTAAAAATATGGCCATTTGAAACATTATTCAAACACACTCCCCCTCTAGGTATTGAGTCTTCAGAGTTATATAAAGTACAGTTCTCAATTCTAAAATATGCAGTAGAATGTTGAATATAAATAGGACTCCCATCATATTCTGCATCAATTTCTATATCTTCAATTACATACGGATCCCCATAAGAACCAGAACCCGTACAATTTCCAGCACTCTTGAAATCAGCCCATCCCTGATTCCCTATAATGTGTATTTTATATTCTTTGTTAGATGATTTTATTTTTAAAATATTTTGAAAAGTATCTTCAGAAGTATAACTAGGTAGAGATTTTTTATTTTCAGCAGATACTATATTCACAAGCACTAAAAATATAAATAAGCCAGACATAAGATATATTTTCTTTCTAAATAAATTCATTCTAATCCCGAAATCTCTTTTATTACATTTTTGTTAATGAATTTTATGTAAGTTATAACCAATTTAACATTCCAATTAAAACTTATTAATTTTTAATATCTCTAAATATAAATCATTTATATCTTCACCAATTTGGTCATATTATTGGACCAAATCAAATTAACGGGCTTCAAACGTGGAAGAAAATGGATTTACGCAAGTATAAAAAAAATAGGGTGATAGAAGTTGGTACTCAATAAGCAAGTGGAAAAAACAATGTTTGATCCTCACAAGAGAGCCAAGCCGCATAAAGAGTCTGATTTAAAGGAACTTGCGGAAAAATTAAATTGGAAAGGAAAGGGCACGGAAGATGACCCCTTCATCATCAATGATCCAAATCCGCTGCCAAAAGAGTTTTTAATTACGTATTCCGAATTATTCATTGTCATCGAGAATTGCAAATGGTTTGGACTCGGATTACTGGGAGTTAAAAATCTTAAAATTAACAATTGCATCATTAGGAACCTCTATCTCGAGTATTGCTCCACGCTGGTATTGGAGCAGGTTAAAGTAAAGTCGCTCGTCATGAAAAACTGCACTGAGATAGTCTGCCTCTCATGTTATTTGAGCGAGGTTGAACTCAAGTTAAGCACCTGGAATGCATTCAGTAATTGCATTTTGCTCAGAATATATGAAGATGAATTTAGCGGGCATAATGTCTTTGAAAAGTATGGAAAGTTCCAAAATATTGACAATCTGAATCCTGTCAAGATCCGGAAAAACATGCTCATGTGCGCTTTAATCATGACTGCTCTAATGATTTTTAAAACTATAGTTATTAACATCATTTTAGACCTATTATAGAGCAACTCTCATTTTTCTTAAGCTCCCCCTTGGAATTGCCACTTTCATTAAGGTCATTTAAATAGATGCATTATAAATGCATGCTGGTGAGAGCACTAAGATTTTCAATGCTTTTAAATTCCTTTATTTTGTTTAATTTTAAAATCTTTAGAATCCAATTTTTTAAGATTTTCCAAGCCTTTTATTTCAGTTATGGGATTCCAATCCAAATTTAAATTCTCTAAATTAACGAGTTTTTCTAAACCCTTCATCTCTGAGATTTGATTTCTTGATAAGAATAAAATCCTTAATTTATGAAGCTTATTAAGGCCTTTAATTTCATGGATTTGATTAGAGTCCAGATATAATTCATCTAACTCATTTAATGTATCTAATCCTTTTATTTCCGTGATTTCGTTACATGATAAATGCAAATCATCTAATTTACTCATGTGTTCAATTCCTTGAATTTCTCCAATTTTATTATCTGATAAATTCAGATACTCTAAGTTGCTTAGATTTTTAAATCCTTCCATCACAGTGATATTGTTCTGGTACAGGTATAACTCTTCTAATCGATGTTGATTCTCAAGCCCCTCTATCTTAGAGATTTGATTTCGTCCTAATTTTAAAGACCATAGATTCACATTATTATCGAGCCCTTCTATTTTCTCTATTTTATTAAAATACAAGTTTAAATATTCTAAATTACTCAAGTTTTCAAGTCCCTTAATTTTTGTAATCTCTTTTGAATTTAAATTAAGAGACCGTAAATTAGTTAGCGTTTCGAGCCCTTTTATTTCCTGAATCCCACTCGCACATATCTCAAGCTCTCTGAGTTCGGGAAAAATCTCTAAACCTTTTATTTCCTGGACGTCACAGCAGACCAATCGAAGAACTTTCAAATCGGGCACCCTTTCTATCCCCTCAAGGTTAGAAATGTCATGAATTGGATAGCAATCAATATATAAGGTCTTGCCATCTTCAGGATCATCATCCCAGATTGGAAATTTTTTTTCCTCGAGTTTAACAAATTCGCTCATCAGATTTATAATAGAAGTTAAACTATTTAAAGATTTGGAGTGGCTTGAATTTCTAAAAATGAAATAAGAGACAATTTAATTTATTAGAATGATTTATATTGAGATAATTTTATGATATTTTAGTGTGCTCAATGGTTTAAGATTTTATTATTCTTATAAGCATTAGGTAATAGTATTGCCATTTAAATAGATGAAATTATAAATATATATTGATAAGACTTCAATTTTCTTTAATGCATTTTTTTTCCAATAATTTATTTGAGATCAGAATGTATAGATACCAATTTTTTTAGATTTTCCAAAAGCACAATTATTTGAAGGATTCAAGAAAATCATTCTAATAAATAAACAACAAGAGAGTTGTCCGTATTTTTATGATATTAAAAGATCTTTTCCTGGAGTAGAACTTGTAGATTTAACTTATGATATCGCTCTTCCTAATGGTTTAACTCAAGATTCTATTGAAACAATCATAAAGAATCTATCGAGGTATATATATGGATCTGAGAATTTCTTATTTAAAATGGGAAAAAAATGGGTATATTCAAACAAATCTTTAATCATATAAACATTTTTATAGGTAAATTCCCATAATAATATTGGACTTATTTTAAAAAACAATTTTAAAAAACAATTTTAAAAAACAATTTTAAAAAACAATTTTAAAAAACAATTTTAAAATACAAATTTAAAAAAAAAATAGACTGAGAGACCCATGGTCGCCTCAATAGATACGATTTTTGAAAGTTCAAAGAAGTTTTTTGATAATGGCGATATTAACAGCTCTATAGATCGTTTTGAAGAAGTTATCCTAAATA
>JAEOTJ010000081.1 GCA_016839905.1 Promethearchaeota archaeon
ACATAATTTTGAATCTCATTAGGCATATCATAATTAATTACACAAGTAACATTTTCGATATCAATACCTCTAGATACTACATCTGTTGCAACTAATATCATTCTTTTATTTTGAAAGTCTTCTAATGATTTTTCTCTAGCTGCTTGAGAGAGATCGCTATTGATGAACTTCGACCTAAATCCTAGACCATATAAAGTATTTGATAATTTTCTAGTTGCGACTCTGGTTTTAACGAAAATTAATATCTTTAATTTATTATTTCCAGTATTATTATTTTCCAAATCATTTAATATATGGATTAAATGATTTAGTTTATCACTCGATTCCGCAACAACATAATAATATTGTTTAATTGATGATGGAATTCTTTCGTCATGTTTTTTTCGTATTGTAATCATTACAGGATCTTGCATATATTTTTTTGACAAATCTATTGTTTCATCAGGTATAGTTGCACCAAAAAACATGAACTGTTGATTTCCTTTTCCTCTAATTAGCTTGAGAATGTAGCTTACATCTTCAAAAAAGCCCATATCAAACATTTTATCTGCTTCATCTAAAACTATAATTTTAGGCTTAATTTTCAGACCTTTTGTTAGGTGATCTATTAACCTGCCGGGTGTTGCAACGACTACATGAGCCCCTTTCCTTATTTGATTAACTTGATTTTGAAAGGAAACTCCTCCATAAATAGTCATAGTTTTAACTCTAGTAAATTTTGCAGCTTTAGATATTTCTTCAGCTACTTGTTTCGCCAACTCCCTAGTAGGAGTTATGATTACTGCTTGTATTTCAGGACGATTTTCATTAATTCGTTCAATAATTGGAATTCCAAATGCAAGAGTTTTGCCTGAGCCCGTTTTGGCTTGACCTATAACACTTCGACCTTTTAAAATGTGGGGTATTACTTTTTCTTGGATAGTAGTTGCTTCTGTAAATTGATGAAATTTAAGCCCTTTTAATGTTTTTTCATTTAGTTTAAATTCAGTAAATTGCATTAAAATTAACCTTTTCTGTCTTATTCCGTCTAGTCCGTTAAAATCTTTTCTAAAAGGCTTAATTCTTTAAAGTTATTAAGTAATCCTTAACATGAAAGTTTCAAAGTCTCGACAGAATCTGAAATGATACTGAAAAAATTCCCTATTATCATTTCATGTTGTTTTTAAAAATATAAATGAAACTAGCTTTTTTAATCTTCTTATTGATAGTTTTTTTTCTAATCACAAGTTGAGATTTAACTAATTTAATAAAGTAGCTGTAAGAGCTTTTTATAGAGAGTCTCAATCATCTAATCAACATTTTTATTAAGATTTAAATTATAATTAAAATTGTTGTATGACGAAAATCAAATGTGAAATTTGTGGTAAAGAGGTTCAGATTGAAAAATTAAACGTACGTTTTTACACGAAATGGATTGAATTTAAACCAGGGGTATGGATTTGTCGAGAATGTGAACAGTCAGCTATTTGGCCAAATATTATACAATACAAATTACCTGATGATTATCGTTCTTAAGATTTTTTATTAATATTTAAAAAATGAAACGCACTATTATTTGATTTTTAGCTCTTTTTTCCTTAAAATAATAAATTTTTTATAGGATGTGTTAGTAACATTAAGTGATTATAAGTTTTTTATTTAGGACAAAAAAATGGACGTGATTAATTGGATGAACCAGATTTATTCGATTCCCTTTTAAGAATTTTGGGAAATAAGACTCGACGTATGATGTTAGAACTATTAAGTGAACGTCCCAGATTCCTTAGTGATATATCAAAAGAGCTTGAAATTGGCCAACAAGCGATTTTACGTCATATTGAAGAATTCACAAAGGCAGGAATATTAGAAATAGCTGATGAATCGACAATTGTCGGAAAGAGGATAGGTAGGCGGCCAATATATTATAAAATTGCTGAAAATAAAAGAATTATTATTGATATTACACCTGGACGCTTTGACGTTGATCTAATTCCTTCATTTCTCGAAGACCAAGAGGAATTAAAAGAAGAGCATGATATTAAGT
>JAEOTJ010000366.1 GCA_016839905.1 Promethearchaeota archaeon
ATATATAAAATTATGAGACCAAGCCACAAGAAAATAGAAACTGAGCTTAACCTCGTTAATAATAATGAACCCTCATGAGTACCATGAGGATCTTTTCCACTTTTTTTAACAAGAATGATAGGCCAAAAAAATCCAGCTAAAAATAAAATTATACAAATAATAAAAAAGAATTTTATAAATATTGTTTCTATTATTTTAATTCACCAATTTTAATCCTGTTGTTTATAATCTGTATATTCTAAAAAAATATAAAATATCGTGGAACTTTTTTTTTGTATTCTAAATATGAATCACCATATTGCGCATAAAGTTGTTTTTCTTCTCCTAATATATTAAAATATGAGCCTATAATTGAAATTAGAAGTATAATTAATGATATCCATGACCCAATCATAAGTATATGTCCGAGAAAAATAATATAAATACTGAATAATTGTGGATTACGGGAAATTTTATAAAATCCATTAGTAATTGGTTTTCCTAAGGGTGCATTTTTAAAGTTAATTATTGCAGTGCTCAATGCTATTATTCCTATAAAATATAAAATGATCCCAATATAAAATTCGACAGAACCAAATTTTAACGGTGAAAGAAATAATAAAATAATATTAATAAGACTAAATGATTTACCTATCGTCGTCATAAATATTTGTGTTTTTGTCCATCCTTTTCTTTCAATTAACCTTCTTCTTACTTCTTTTGGACAAGTAAATGTCACAATAGATTGTATTGAAACATAGATTACAAAAGGAAGCCAACCATTTAACCATCCTATGCCAAATTGAGGTACAAAATCCATATTTTCACTTTCTTTTTCTTAAAAAAATATGAGATATCTTGGAATCTTTTTTTTATATTCTAAATATGAATCGCCATACTGTTCAGTAAGCCTTTTTTCTTCTCCTAAAATTCGAAAATGTCCTGCTATTATCGATAAACAAAAAATAATTAATGCTGTCCAAGATCCAATTACTAAACAGTTTCCTAATGACGTTAAATACATCATAACTAATTGAGGATTACGAGAAATTTTATATAATCCAGTAGTTATCGGTTTATTAATTGGTGAATTTTTAAAATTATTTATTGCTATAAGAAATCCTATTGTTCCAGTAACTATTAGAACAACCCCAATAATAAACTCTAGAGTGCCAATATTCAAAGGAGTAAAAATGAATAATATCAGAGCAATTAAACCAAAAATTTTTGCGATTTTTGTAAATCTTTGCTGTAATTTATTCCATCCTTCTTCATCATAAAGCCGTGAAATTACTTCTTTTGAACAAGTTAGTAAAAAGATACCAAATGAAATAAAGAAGATTACTTGAAATATCCAACCATTCAACCATCCAATTGATAACGCAGGGAATAGATCCATTTTTTTTTAACTTAATGTTCTTATTAAATTTATTAGGCTTCATTATATTTAAACTTTTTAGTCATCCCTAATTTGCTCAAGATTATCTATCACCTAATGAGCATTAGAAAGGAGAAAAACCATTTATTAAACCAAAAGACTTGGAATTAATAAAATATTAATTTATAATCATATAATAATCTTTTAAGTTAACTCTAAAGATCTAAATTAAAGATAAAAGATCCGAATTTAATAAAAAACAATAGAAAAAATTGATACTAATATCAAATTTTTTGCTTTTAAAAGCGATAATTATCTCCAACGCAGATACGCTTAAATTGCCTTGGAAACGTCTCTTTTATAAAATTGTAATACTTTGAGCAGTGACAAGCTCCTATAAATTCAATATCTTCTAAATAGGATAATTTTTTAAAACCATGAAATCCCCCGATTATAGCTCTAATTCTTGAAATATTCTGAGCTTTTATGATAAATTTTTCTAAACCTGGATGCGCGCAACCAACCAATATAATTAACTCATTATCATTAGTTTTTAGAAAAACTGATTGCTCTGAGTTAAAACTTCCTTTAAACTGACCTGATATAAAGAGATTTTTTTCAATTTCTATCATTTTTGAGACTCCATGAATTTGTTTATTCGGAAATACTCTCAAAAACGATTTTAAGTCATCAATTGGAACATAGACATCTATAAGAGGATTATTTTGAAGTATTTTTGCTAATCCTCCAGCATGATCATGGTGATTGTGGGAAATTATAACATTCTTTATCTCTGAGAGATCCACATTAAATTCCTTGATATTATGGATTAAAATAGTACCATTTCCCCCTGTATCAAATAAAGAAAAATTTTCTGTAAAATAATTATATATTAAGGAAGAAAACCCAAAACCAGTTAAGAATCCTGTTTTAGGGCATTTATCGTCATAAACAATTTTAATTTCAAAGGATTGCTTCAATGCTATTCATTTTAAATATTTATTAACAATAATTTTTTTTCCAAAATTAAGTTTTCATTTTATGATATTTAGTTAGCTTTACTATGATAGAAGATGATTATATATCAAAGAATTATTTCTTATCGGATTGATCTTACTTTCTAAATTTTTTTTAACCTTTTTCTATACAAGATAAAATTATAAGTTTAATTCGCATTAAATTAATTAAGTCCATTTATGGAATACAAGTTGGGTTTAAAAATTCCTTTTTATAAGATAT
>JAEOTJ010000028.1 GCA_016839905.1 Promethearchaeota archaeon
CAGGTCACTTTTACAACCGATTAACAATTTTGGAGTATTACTTTGGTTTTGCGTAATAAGGTGCTCATACCACCAATCCAAACCTAATAATGTGCTATTGAGGTTGAATAGGCTAAAGACCATGAAAATTCCGTTCGCTCCATGAATATAATAACTAAACATTTGTTTAAATTGTTCTTGGCCTCCAAAATCCCAAATAGAGAGTCTTATAAATGTTTCTTCACCATCGACAAGAATGTGAAGATCGTAGGTGTAAAAATCTATTCCAATAGTGAGTCTTGTATTCGCATCGAAAGTATCAAAACATAACCTTCTAGCAATGCAGGTTTTTCCAACCCCTCCTTGACCTAGTAAGCAAATTTTAAAAATATAGTAAGGTTGATCCTCACTCTCATGCTCAAATGACATTAAATTTCAACGACTATTTAAATTGCTTTAAAAATTATTGCTTTCTAGAAATAAACATTATAATCGGTTTTAAATCTTTATGTCAATAAGAGAAATTTATATTTTTGATATGAAATACTAGAAATTATGGATGAAAAAAATTTGTTTCCAGATTACGAACCAAAAATTACTCCGGACACTATCGAAGACTACCTAAAAAGACCCAGTAAAGTTTATGAAATCTTAGGAGAAATAGGAGAGGCACATATAAGTAAGATGAACAATATTTTAACTTTATTTAACAAATATGAAGAAAAAGCTAAAAAAAGCGTGGGTAAGTTTGAGAGAGGTAATGTCGCAATCGGCGCTGATTTAGACCAATACTATCCTTCAGAGGAAGAATTAATAATGTCAGAATTAGGAAGAATGATAAAACAATTAATTGAATCGTATTCAAAACTGCAGCTAAAGACTTTAAAATTAAGAAATAATATTCCGTCTCGGCAAATCCGCTTTTTTGAAATATCGTTTAGACACGTAGATGTTATGGGATCGGGACGCTTTTTTTATGCCGAAAAAGCAGGAAAGGAAACTATAATCGAAATATAATATTTTACCTCACTTTTAATCGGATTTCTCCTTAATATTTGATTCAAAGGTTTTCAAATACATTTTTTAGTGAGAGTTATTCTAGAAATCTTGGGGATAATCATGTTGAGTGATGATAAGTTAAAAAATAAAGACAAAATAAAAGAAAGAATTTGGAAGATTAGAGATTACATTCAAGAACTCGAGAATGTAAAAGAAGGTATCATACATTTTTTGCTCTCCCGCGAGAAATTGGACGATGTCACTAAAGACTTATGGATTTCAGATGTAAAAGGACTTTACTACAATACCATATCTGCTTGGGAAATGCTTAATAGCTCTTCAAAAGGAAATTTAAAATATCTTGATAAATCCAAAAACTTCTTACATAACGCAAGAAGCCTGTTAGCTAAAATTGTTAGTGAAATGAAGTTTTTTAAAGAAGAGCTAGTAATGAATCTTATAAAGGAAATCGAAAACAGTTTTGAAAAATGTTGGAAGGCTTTTTATAATGAATTTGATATTTTGACACCAGAAATAGAAACAGATAAGCACATCGAAAGAGTTATTAGAGTATCTGATTCCGAATATCACTTACCCTGCTCGGTATGTGGTAAAATTTCTGTCGAATGCAAAATAGGCTATGGTAGGTTCGATGAACATGAATCTCTTGTTTATAGTGGCATTACGCATAGTAAATCAATAAGAAAGAATCTCGCAAGTAAGCTATTTAATTTATTAAAGAAAGAAGACCTTGCAAAAGTTCATCTATTCATGAAAGATAATTTATGCTTCGAAGGGATAGATGCATATTGTCCTGAATGCGATAAGATATATTGTTGGGAGCATTATAACGCAAGAGTAGAATACGATGATGGTTTTTACGATTGTACCTGCGGTGAATGCCCTGCGGGACATCGTAGGATGATCGATGATTAAAAAAAAAGTTTCTTTTGAATTTATTTCTTGAGCTTCTTCATTTTTTGTTCAATCTCAAAATAGGCTTTTAAGGGCATCAACGCATTAAAATACACAAAAG
>JAEOTJ010000367.1 GCA_016839905.1 Promethearchaeota archaeon
AAACCCTTGAAAACGATCGTATTTACATTCAAACCGTTCTAAGCGACTATGAGTAAAAACTTAAATTTCATGATCACCTAAAAGGTGTTATACCCAAAAATTTTGGATTTTTCTTATTAGAGATGAAGAAGAATTAAGCTTTACTTTCTCCTTTAATTTGATTTAATAAAACATATTCCGACTTTAATAAATCAAGGTGCTTTAATGCGATTTCCTCTTCTATAACTCCCTTTCCCCAATTTTGATGAATAACATCAACCAAATATTCTGGAAAAATAGAAAATACTTGAATGTCACATAAAAGGAAAAGCCAGATGTTTTTATTACTATCTTTTATTGGTAGAACAATTTTTTGTTCAATAAGTCTTTGTGTGTGCTCTTCGATGTTCTTTATCTCAAATCCTATTTTATATATCAATTCTTCACTTTTAATGTATTCTTTTCTTAAAACTTTTATGATTTCATGAATTATGGGATTGCTCATTAAATCGATTAATACTTTACTATCTTCAGCAGTTTTGGTATAACTTTTGAAGTATTGCTCCATTTGTAATAAAATAAAATTTGTTAATTTTGAACTTTTTTGTTTCTTATTAAGGTTTATTAATACATTCAGCCCGGGTGACCTTAAGATATCCATATCCTTTACCAAAAATAAATATTCTGCAGCTGTTTTTTTTCCCTCATCAACAGAATGCTTAAATATCAATTTAAAATTTAATAATCGTAAAATTATTTTATTAATATTAATCATTTTATTAGGAAATCTTTTTATAAGATATTTATCCAATTCTTTTTTTGTTAGGGGCCCTTCTCTTAACATTTTCAATACGAATTTATTAATATCATTTCTTAAAAATAATGCAAAATATTGCTCTTCACTCAATTTTTTGTTTTCTGACGCTCCTTCAAGGCAATCAATAATATATTCTTGAAATCCCGGTATATTAACAGAATTTATGACGCTTTCCCCTATTGCTGATAAATAATCTTCATAATCTTCCGGATTTTCATTTTCTGAAAGAAGAAATGCCACTATAAATTGACTATCTGACTCATCTTTTGGCTTACCTGCATAATAACTATCAATGGAGAAACTTCTCATGAACATGCTTAAAATTCCCGGTTCTCCTGATAGAGCATGAGTTGCAAATATTTTTAAAAGATCGTCATCAGTAAAATCGTCTATTATATCTTCGGGATATTTAGCTCTAACCTTTATTCCAAGTCGATTATCCCATTCACATATAATTATTCCTTTTGGCGTAATATTCACCTTAATTTATTCTTGTTAAACCATTTTTTCCTTTAATTGAGAATAAAATATCTAAAATCTAATTTATTACATTAATAATTAAATGATATTTTACTATTGTTTTTAAATATTTATAATAGTTTTATTTTAAAATATTTAATAAATTAAATTTTAGACTAATTTGACAAAAGAAGGATCATTTATAAGATCTATCAACGAAAAATTAGAATAAATTCTTTCTGCCCTTTTTTTTTGTTCCTTATAGATAATTTAGAACTTATAGGTCTACCAAACTTGGAGAATTACGAGATCTTTATGTAGGAAAAAAAAAAAAGCTATTTTTTATTTGATCCTTTCTTTATAAAATTAGCTAAATTTTATATATTTCTTTATATGAAATAATTTATAAGGATAAAATAAAATTTATTAGAATAATGAGAAAAAAGTATGAGTCAAAAGATTATTGATGCGCTTTTAAATGTTAGTTCAAAAGGAGCTAATAATGAGATTTTGTTTTTAATAGATTGGTTTTTCTCAAAAATAGGGAAAATCGTAGAAAATGAAGCACATTCTGGCGGAGAGTATTTAATAAATTATAATGATAGGGAAGAAAAAATATATAGAACAATGATACTTGAATCAATGAAAAGTGCAATTGAAATTTTCCCAGATTATTATCAAGGAATGATTTTTCTATCATATGCTTTTTATGGAGTTAATAATAATACGAAATCAAAACATTATATTGAAAAAGCACTAAAAATTTTAAAAGAACTTGATTTAAAAGATTCTGAATGGTTTCACATAGCCAATAATATTAATAACTTATTGATATTTCATAAGGGAGAATACCCTAATTTTTTAAATTATTTGGATTCAAAATCTAATATCATAAAGCAGGAATCGGCTGGAAAAAGCTTAAAATGTCCTAAATGTGGAAATTTTAATCCAATTAATAGCATATTTTGTTTAACTTGTGGTAATAAAATTATTGAAGAATTAGATTAAAAAAAATTTAGTTTATTAATAAAAAATAAATCATAATTTATTAAAAAATGACAAGCGAAGAAAGATTATTATATAAAAATAAGGAAAATTTTAAAAAACATTTAAGCATTATAGAGGATAAAAAGGAGAAACTAATTAAATTCAAACAGAAAAAGTTAGGAGTATATAAATTCAATAAAGTACAAATAGATATACTTTTTGCATTAATTGGAATGCCTTTAGAACAGAAAGAATTTAGTGACGTTATGGATCATCCCCCTACCGTTGTGGAAAAAATGGTGAATTTGCTCTTAAGCCTTGATTTGGTTGAAAATCTGGCAACATATAGATCAAAAAAAACGAGAGGAGATAAACATATAAGCATGTACTGGAGACTAACAGAAATAGGCCATGTAGTTGCCTTGCTTTTACTTGATTGGCATAACGAGAACAAAAAATAAAGTTATTTTACAATATCATTCTATTAGATTGTTGCCAAGATTCTAAATTTATAGCTTTACTCTGATTTATCAAATTTAAATCTAAATTCTCTGATTGAAGTAAGATGCTTTCTATTTTATCAATTATTTTATTTTCAATTCTTCTTATATTAATTATATAGCTATCTTTTTCCTTGATCTTTAATTTGAATTTAGAATGTTTTGCCCAAAACCATTCAGGATTTTTTTTAGAATATGGTCCAGGCTTTAAGACTTCTTGTCCTTCTATAGGAAAGACATATGGCTTGTATATACTCAGACAAGGAAGAGTACTTCCTGTAAACCAATGAATTGATTTTTTTTCTTTTCTTAAATGTGAAACTTGCGAGCCAGTAGATTCAAAGCCCCCATGCATGCAAATACCTGCTTCATGCTCTCTCAAAAATTCTATCATCATTTTAGGAGTTATTTTTCCCTTATTTTTATTTAATAAGATGGTAGATTTACCTCCTCTTGAAAATGGTGAAGGTTCATCAGCTGCAATATAACCTGAAAATGTTGATGCAAAATCAAAATCTTCATCATCCTTACAATATCCTTTTTCTATTGCATGTTGAATAATACCATTTCTTCTAATGTCGCCTTTCCCCCGAATAGAGATGGCATTTGAAATAGATCTTACATCTTTAACCTTTTCTACAATCCACCATTCATCTGCGGTTTCTAAGATATAAGCTTCTTCAGGATCTGCGATTAAGAAAGAATTATGATATCTCCAGCTTGGATCTCCGAAAGCGCATCCTCCTCCTTGGCCATATTTTTCTAATAACTCGATAATAACATTTAAAGCCTCTTTAGCGGTTTTACCCCTCTCAAGACCTAGTCTAAGTAAATCCATTCCTAAGAGCCCTTTCTTTCTTAATGGTTCTAGTGTATGTACTGCCTCATTTCCAATTGCAACGTCAAACTCATTAACTCCCATTTCTGCACCCCACATCCACCAAGGCTGGCTTAAAAGAACAGCTGCGGTTTCACTGGCTTGAGGGATTGATATATAGGTGCATTTTAATTTTTCTCCTTTTGAATATTTGGCTTGAGGAGAATGAGTAATAAGTTGGACCTCATCGGAAGGTCGATCAGAATTCTTGCCAAAAATTACAGTATTGTCAGTTGTAGAGTTATTTAATGCTACAAATGTATCACACATATTGAAATCTATAAATTATAATTTATTATTTATAAAAATAACATTTTAATCCATAAATGTTTTCTATTTATATAAAAAACATATCAATTCCTAAAACAATGATACAGAATCTTTTTATTTTTCACGTAGGAGCTACGCTTTTAAACATGGAGTTTGGGAAGTGCCATTCATTAGGGCCTGATATTGACTTAGTATCTAGTTATCTCTTTGCTCTTCAATCTATTGGGAAAGAAATAACAGGAACATCAATATCTTCCGTGAATTTTGAAGAACTTTCTTTTCATTTTTTTCGAGATCCTCATGATTCAAAGATTTTCTATGCTATTGTATCGGATATTGATGATAACCCAAAGAAAATACAACGTACAATCCATAAAATAGCGGAAATCTTTTATAAGAGATTTTCTGATGAATTAAAAAATTTTAAAGGACAAGTTAATCAATTTGAAGATTTTAAGAAATATTTATGTGATATTAAACTTATCAAGAGTAAATGTGAGAAAGAATGTATATGTGATGATTGTGAAAATCACAATAATAT
>JAEOTJ010000029.1 GCA_016839905.1 Promethearchaeota archaeon
AATATTATTTATGTTATTATTTGATATTAGTTATAATTAATTTTTATTTTTATTAAGTATTTGAAAAGTGAAATAAAAATAGAATACCTGCAAAATCTAAGGAAAATCATTGAAGATTTTGAAGAAAATAATGAAAATATTAAAATTTATAAGGCTCCTCAAAATATATCAGAATATTTGATAAATATGGGAATAGATGTTAAACTAGACACATATAAAGAGATAATTTTAGAGGAGGAAACTCAGATAGAATTAGGAGGTATTAATAAATACTCTACCACTGTAATTTATCCGTTATCCAATAAGAATAACATTCAAAATGGACAAATAACATTAATTGGTCCCGAAATTCAAGATATCCGAGAGAATAATATCGATTTTGGTCAAATAATAATTATTGGAGGGAAAAAAATATCAGAATCTAACTACAATGATTTCCAGAGATTGCAATTTATTTCAGATGGAATGCAGGGGTTCATGATTCGCTCCATTCCTCGAAGATTTTGGTGTAGAATAAGTAAAGATGCGATTAAAAAAGGTTTTTCATTTAATTTTTTAGGAAATTCAATTATACATCTATTTAAAAAACAATTTCCAGAGTTAATAGAAGCTATAGAGATAATTTTTATAAGCGCGAATGAGTTAAATATAAAAAAATTTGAACCGGTCATTTCATTAATTAGAAAGATATATAAAAGAAATTGGGCTAAAAAAATTGAAGAATGGAAAGAACGTGTAGATTGTAATTATGATTGGGTTTGTGATGTGTGTCCTTATAATGAAACATGTTATAATATTTCAGATATATATAAGCTAAGAAAAAATATTGAATTCGACTAATTTCTAAATATTTAAATACCATTTCATATAATTTTTTAATTTCATTTGGTTGGTCTGTAAAAATTTGTGTTTAAATTACATATCTTATCATTTCTTAGATTTTTGAGGTTAGAGAAACCATTAATCTTGGTAATCTAATTATCTGATAGTCTAAAATATTCTAAATTCTAGTTTTATCTTTTACAATTTTTAATAGAGAAGAATCGCTTATGAGATTATCATTTAATATTTTAAATAGCTAAAAGATTTGCAGATTTAAAAAAAAATGTAAGTATTTAAATGAAAAATACTTAGTGAAGTATGGAATTTAAAAAATATCTCTTAAACTTCAAAGGAAAAATATTAAAAAAAAAATTGTTGGATCATACCGGAATTTGAATGATCCATTCTTCTACTTTTTTACCGGTTATACCGGGCAAGTCATTGGTGAGCTCGTCAGGATTCCTTTCCTTTAGTTGCTCCGCTGAGGTAATTCCTAACCGTTCTAATTTTTTCATCGTATTTACTCCGATACCCTTAATCTTCTCCAATAGAAACTCGTCATTTGCGCTTGAAAATACAGTTTCTTCCCTATTCTTATCCCCTTCCACCGAAATTTTAAGAAATTTCCCGAATATTTGGAGCAATTCGAGAAGAGCTACGAGGAATATAGGGTTATTTATGCGGAAGATACAAGAAACCCAAGTTTAAAGGGACAAGGCATGTATTTCAAACATAGAAGAATAAAGCTGAATCGGTGGCATCGGAATTATCTTCAATTATGGGAACAATATTTCGCTGTAATTTGAAATAAAAGGGTTGCGAAAAAATTTAAATATCATCATTATCTTTTGTAACAACCTAAAATATCAGTTTTTTTTTCTCTTAATTTTTAATTTTAATTCTTTTTCTTTTTAAGTATCAATTTTATTTCATTATTGTTATTGAAATGGGAGTTAAAATTAAAGAGATATTATTAACCGACGAGATAGACTTTAAAAATCTAAAAAGAAAAGTAGTCGCAGTTGATGGGCCAAATATTATAATGTCTTTCTTGAATTTCTCTTACCGTAATCAGATTATTTATAATAGCGAATATATGGTCAACAGGACGAGAAGACCAATTTCACATTTATACGGTCTGTTATATCGGGTTAAATATTATCTCACAAAGAAGGTTCTTCCGGTTTTCTGTTTTGACGGAAAGGTCCATCCCTATAAAAAAAAGATAATTAAAGACCAATTAAATGATTTTTTATACGCAAAAAAAATGTATGAGAAAGCAATAAAGAACGGGGATATGGAATTGGTACAGAGCATTGCCACGGGTAAAGAATTTCTATGGATAAACACAATATAAGAGTCTAAGAGACTATTGTCTTTAATGGGGATCCCTATATCGAAGCTCCTACCTCGGCAGAATCGCAATGTGCCCAACTTGTCAAATATAAAATAGCCGATTATGCTATAAGTCAGGATTTCGATTGTTTATTATTCGGAGCTCCATTTCAAATTCAAAATTTATCGAAATCGGGAAAACGTAAGGTTTCGGGTAAATGGCAATATTATAAAATAAGCCCGTTAATTATCGATCTTGAGAGAAACCTTAATAATTTGAAAATTGACCTATTTCAATTGATTGATGTGGCAATACTAATAGGGACGGATTACAACACGGGAATTAAGAATTTAGGAGCAAAAACCTCAATATTATTGATTAAAAAATTTGGGAATATAGAAACAATTATTGAAAATGCGCAAAATAAATACGATTTTTCTTCTTTATCTCCCGAGAAAATAGACACAATTAGAGAACTGTATTTATTTCCGAAAGTATTGGAGAATCATACAAATATTATCTGGAATGAACCGCATTTGGAAGGTATCGTTGATTTCTTATGTAAAGACCACCATTTAAATCAAGAAAGAGTCGAAAACAATACGGCTAAATTGATCTTGGATTATAAATCCTGTATTAAAAATTTGAATCAAAAGGAAATTATGTCATTTATTTAAATTATAGTAAAAAAATATATTTTAATTAGGTATAAGAAAATATAATAAAAAAACTTAAAAAACTCAAAAATTCTTAAGTTATTAAATTAGTAGTTTATGGTAGTTATTATGAAGGAAGTTAATGAGAAATAATTTAATCAAAATAACTGATTTTTTCAAAGATTTTTAATCAATAATTACAATTCTTTACTCTTTCTTAACAAATTTTTCAAGTCTTTTTGTAAGTTCTTCAGACTGCCCAGTTATAATCATTGCTATTGATTCGCGTGCTAAAACGGATTCAATACTTAAATCTTGGTTTTCATTTATAAACTTCTTTGTATACTGAAGAGCAAGATGGTCTCTTGAAGCTATTATGTTAGCAGTTTTATTTAGAATACGATTTAGGTCTTCTGGTTTACAAACTTGATTTACTAAGCCTATATTTAAAGCCTCTTTAGCAGAGATCTCATTTCCAAGAAGCATAATCTGTTTTGCTCGAGTTTCTCCGACAATTCTAGGCAATAACTTTGTAGACGCGTTTGAAAAGAAAAGTCCAACTCCTACTTCTGGCAACATGATTCGTGTATCTGTTGAGGCAATCTTCAAGTCACATAGAAGTGTATGCTCAAAACCGCCCCCTATTACCCAACCGTGATATCCAACAATTATTATTCCCGGATGTGCTAAGATAGCTCGAGTGAGAATTTGCCAAGTTTCAAGAAATTTAATGGCATCAGCCAATTTTTCTTTGTTAATAAGTAATTCATAGCTATATTTCAAATCAGCACCAACAGTAAAGTGCTCCCCGTTAGCAGCATAGATAACGCATATATCGCCATTTACAGCGCTTTGTTTGAAGTAGTCTATTAACTTTTTGAGAACCTGTATATCTATTGTATTTCTTTGTTTTGGCTTATTTAGAGTTATCTTTCCAATATTCCCTTTTCTTTCATATAATACAGAATCTTCCAAATTGGATTCCTCTCATTATTTCTATTTAGACTATCTATCAATTATTTATAAAAGTTCAATTTATGTTATTATTAAAATTTTTTCATCTAATTACTTGACTTTACAAGTTATAATTGTTACTTGACGTTTTAGATGTCTTGATGCAGTTGACTTACTTACACCTAGTTTTTTACTCAAATTGGTTAAACTTAGCTCATTATAGATTAATAAAATTAAGATCAACTGAATTCTTGTTAAATTATTCATTGATTCAAGCATTTTCATTATGTTTTGTGTTTTAGTCAAATATTGATACAGTTTATTCTCCATCTCTTTACTTTCAAATTTCACTTTTTTAGCATAAGTTTGAACAAAGTTCTCCCGTAATTCAATTATTTTCTCTTTAGGTATTCTATATTTTTTGACCAGTATCATTGTTTCGCTTGAATCTCCAATTTCAAGGGTTTTGTAAAATTTAGTTGCTTTGCTTATAGTCTGTTTTGATGTTTTATTTTTTACTACAATTTCATTCCAAGTCATACCAGTATTTTGATCTATGTAAATTTCTTGCCATTTTTCAAAATCATTGCTTCTTCCTATGATTTTTTCAACGATATTAAAATAATTATAAATTGTATTAATGAATTATAGTACCAACTAGTATTTAACATTTACTTTGGTACAGAAATAATCTTCTAATAAAATGTTTTAGAAGATATTAACATGAATATTTGGGATGAAATGATAAAATTCATTCTAAAATTTTGAAGTTCTTAACCTTTATTTACTAAGAGAAAGGGATTTTTGGTGAATAATTAATTTTTTTCATTTTCTTTTGTTCCAAAATATTTATATAGTAGAACAATGAAATTATAATAACAAAAAAAATCTAATAAAAAATTATTATATAAAAAAAAAAATTTTTAAATGATTTACAATGAGTGATAAAAAAAAAGTAAGTACAACCTTAGATTACGTAGCTCCAAAGGCGAGACATGCGTGGTGGAAATATGCTTCTAATAGTAGTTCTCATTTTGCTTTTAACATTATAGGAACTCCTATGTCTGTCTTTTTGTATCTTTACTATGAAGTAGTTTTAGGGTTAAATGGTACATTAATCTTTCTAGCCATGAGTATATATATGATATATAATGCGATTGATGACCCTCTCTTATCCTTTTTAATGGATCGGAATACTAGGTTGACTAAAAGATGGGGAAGACATTTTCCTTGGATTGTTATAGGAATCATTCCTTGGTGCGTGTGCTTCTATTTTATTTTTCTTGCTCCAGATATTGATGGTACTACGAACCCTTGGCCTCTTTTTTGGTATTTAATATTGATGTTGTGTTTATATGACACTTCTTTGGTATTTTATGGTATTAATGTCTCGGCGCTCCGACCAGATTTATTTCGTACCGAAGAAGAGCGTCGAAAATTGGTGCCATGGTGGATGGTATTGGATGTCGCGTCTATGATAATTAGCATGGTAATTGGGCCTTTTCTAATTGGTTCTGGCTTCACGAGAGCCGGTTTTGCCTTTATGGCAGCAGTATTTGGGATAACTTCATTTATTGCTTCTATTTTTTCTCTCCCAGGCAACTGGGAGGATAAAGTAGTTAAAGAGAGATATTTTATTATACCTGAAAACAGAGAGCGCATGAATTTTTTTACATGTTTAAAGAATGCTATAAAAACTAGAAGTGTAGTAATTTATCTATTGCTTTATGCAAGTTGGACTATAGCATCCAGTTTGGTGTTGGAAAACTCGCTTTATATTAACACATATATTTTACGGGGTAGCCCAAATACTATGCTTATGTTAATTTTTTTAATAGCAGGCGCATTAATATCCATACCATTCTGGCTAAGATTTCTTAAAGGAAAAGGAAATAAAAAGGTCCTCTCTCTTGGCGGTTTTTTACTGGTTGCGGCTCTAGTTCCGATTAGCTTTGCAACTTCTTTTCCCGCTTTAATTATCATGATGTTAATTCTTGGGCTAGTTAGTGGAGGTTATTGGGTGTTAATATACACAACAATACAAGCAATTATATTTGATGATTTTGCAGTAAAAACGAAAGTAAATCAAAAAGCAATTATCATTGGTATTATAGGGTTCATTGGTACATTTTTTACAACTATTGATGAAGGTATTATTGCCCTCGTTCACAATCTTACGGGTTTTATACCAGGTCAAGCCACTTATGAGGATATGTTAGCTGCAGTTACAGCTGCTGGCGGTGATATTAATTTAGTGCTTCTTGGAGTTAGTCTACTTGCGGGAGTAATTCCAGCAATTTTTATGCTTGTAGGAGTTCTGGTTTTCTGGAAATATTTCCCTCTAACAAAGGAAAAGGTATTAGAAAATAAAGCAAAATTAAAAGAACTTGGATTATAATTAATATTAATTTATTTATTTTTTTTTTTTTTAAGAATTGGATTTACAATCCAAACATACATGTTTTTATGTAAAAATAATAATACATTAATTTATTTTTCCAGATGTTAATATGAACCCTAATAGGAAATGCGCTTTAATGCCCAAAAAGATATTAAATATATTCCCAAATTCTTCAAACGTGTCTCTATTTCCGCCTTCCTTTCCTGCTATCATAATTGATGGTATACGATTGAGAATACCAATGTTCATGTTCGTGGAGCCCATGTTACTTATATGTATCTCCAAGCAAAACTTATTCATAACTTCCTCAGCAATCCTCACTAATCGCGAGTTTCTTGCCTCCGGTAATTGTCCTCCAAGTATATCACTAATTGTTTCAATCCACCATCCTAAATTTTCCTCATTGGCTACTTTTTCTACTATTGTTTGTATTTGCGATTTTACTGATTCAATCACATCATTATTTATTGATCTTAAATCCACAGAAAACCAACCATCTTCAGATTTATGATTAATAACATCGCTTGCATTTAACATGGCGATATTTAAATAATGCCCACGGAGATCAATCCTTCCGATCCCAAAATCAACAACTTTTTTTTCTTTAGTCTCACTCGGAAGAGGGATAGAGTATATTTTATCTATTGCTTTTGCGATCCCTCGTGTAACATTAGGAAGCCCTCCACTTAAAGTATGGCCATGTGGACCTTTAAAATGAACCTTGAACATGGTAATTCCGAGGGCTCCGTAATATATTCTTCCTACTCCACCCATTACATCGATATAAAAATCAATATTTCTTCCATGATCTTTTAAGAATCCTCTAATTCCCTCTAAACTTTGCTCTTCCTTCGCTACTCCTACTAAAAATATTTTTCCATTAAATTGTAACTCAGGAAGCGAAAACAACTTTGCTAATCCGATTATCGAGATACAAC
Organism: Promethearchaeota archaeon; assembly: GCA_016839905.1. The sequence continues at coordinate 7,108 of JAEOTJ010000029.1, forward strand.
TACCAGTTATGAATGTGCCTGGACCAATTAGCATATTATTATTTTCTATAATTGGGTTGTTCCATTCTTTAACGCGATTGGCTATACTTATCATATCATCCATTGTGCCTGAAAACGCTATACAAGGACCTTTTTCTTTACCTATTATTAATCCAATCACATTACCTGTCTTATCAATATATGAATTTGAAATTCCGAATTTTCTGAATTTTTCTAAAATATATTCAGCTCTTTTAATTTCTTTTCCTGAGGGAGAGTATATTTTAGCCAATTTCTTCCAATCAAGTACAATCTCCTCTCTATATTCGTTTAATTTGTCGAATACTTGGTTAACTGTACGACTATTATAATATTTCGATACCTCTTCTTTAAAATCGCCATAATTCATTTTTATACTCTCAGCTTAATGAAGTGGTTCTTGGTTTAAATAATTTTATAGAAATCGATAAAATTAAGATACATCTTAAATAATATTACAAATATTAAATAACACAAACATCGTTGTTCTCAGTACTCATTTCGTTTTTAGCACATCTAACTTAATTGTATTTCTTTCTTTTGGCTTATTTAATGTTAATTTTCCGATGTCTCCAATTTTTTCATATATTACAATATCTTCCAAATTGAATCCATCTCAATATTTCTATTTAGACTATCTATTATTTATAAAAGTTCAATTTATGTTGCCATAAAATTTTTTTTATCCAATTAAGATTAGATTACCTAATCCCTTTTGACTTTCGCTTTTGAAGATTTTTTTGTGGTTAATTCCTGTTTTTTATAGTTTATTATAATTAATGCTACCATAATAATTAGACCCCCAATAATATTCCACAAACCTATAAGGTCGTTTCGTTGAAAAATTATCGATAAAATCAGAGTTATAAATGGTTATAAAAATGAAATGATGCAACGCTTGAAAACCTCAGCTTTTTAAGGGAGTAATTCCAAAAATAATATCCAATTATAAAAGCTCCCAAACCTAAATGTAAAGCATATAGAAAAACAATTATATTCAAGAGATTATTTAGAAAGATATTCAATTGTCCAGCAATTATAATGAATATAAAGAACGAATACTTCCAAAGATGGAAATATTCTTTAGATTTTGAAAATCAGTTCTAGAGCTGTCAAATTGCTTCACTTTTCTAAGTTGAAGAACTCCTAAATGTCAAGGAGGTACTAAAGGAAATGTCTATTAGCTGCTTTAGTTAATAAAGTTGCTAAGAATGCTGAGGAGATATTTGAATACATTAAATCTAAAATAAGTGATAAAACATTTCAATTAATTCAAGGAGCTAATGAAAAAGGAATGTCGCCATATGATTATGCTGTAAAAGATGCAATAAATAAGCTGAAAAAAAAGATTAAAAGAGAAAAGTACTTAATAGAAAAACTAAATAATAGATATTAAGTTTTTGATGGATTATTGTTTAGGTAGAAGTTCTTTTTTCAATCTTACTCTATCTACTTTCCCTATTCTTGTTATTGGCAAATTATTTGGATCCAATGGGTATATTATTATTTTTTGAGGGACTTTAAATTTCGCTAAATTATTTTGACACAATTCTAAAATTTCTTTTTTATTATTTTCATCAAAATTTACTCCTGGCTCAGGTCCAATTACGAGCCAAATTACCTCTCCTTTTATATCATCTGGAGCTCCTAAGGCCGCAGCTATCGCGACTTTTGGATAAGGACGCACTAATTCTTCAATTTCAGAAGGTAATACTGTGTAAGCACCAATTCTTATTATTTCCTTAATTCTACCCGTAATATATAAACCGCCTTCATTATCTAGGTATCCTAAATCTCCAGTTTTACAATATCCATTAGGAGTAAAACCTGCCTTATTTTCTTCAGGCATTCGAAAATATGACTTACTTGTTAGTGGACCATTAACTATTACTTCACCAGTTTGACCAGAAAGTAATTCTTTTCCGGTTCCATCAATAATTTTAATATCAACTCCTCGTATCGGTTTTCCAACATAACCACTCGCAATTTTATTAAAATCATCTCCAAGTTCCGTAAATGTAACTTCGGAACCAGCCTCAGTACTACCATAACCAATTATAATATTATCACATATTCTTTTATTGATCCCTTCAAGTAGTGCTTTAGATGTTTTTTCTCCTGATAATAATACAAGCTTTAAATAATTTTTAGGTTCAAAATTATCTAAATCTGGTAATGAAAGAAAAATTTTAAACATCGTAGGAACACCTCCCATAAAATCAAGATTATATTCTTTCATAGCTTTCAAGGAATCCCCTGGAGACCATGAGGCTTGAAGAATCATCTCATTACCATTTAATATTCCTGAACCAATGAGCTCTAAAGTTCCACCCACATGACTTACAGGTAAGTTCACTAACCACGGTTTTCGATCTACTTTCTTTCCTGTAAGTATTTCTAACCATTTTGTGACACTTTGAGACTCTTCGTAACACAATTCAATTATATTTCTATGTGTTAATTCCACTGCTTTTGGAGCACCAGTAGTTCCACCAGTCCATACTACTAAAATGCAATCTTCAGGATCTTGTTTTTTTTTGCGCTAAGCAGTGTTTCATCAAGTTGATAATCTTTAGCCATTATATCTTCAAATTTAACTCCTAAATCATGTTTTCCTATCATAATGTATTCAATTTCTCCGAATTCACCATTTAAATCCTTTAAATTTTCAGCAATAAGATTTTTTTGCCATTTATCTATTGTTATAATAACTTTCGGATTAGAATGTGGAATCAATAATTTGAAGTCTCCTTTTTTATATTCCTTGTCCATTGGAATAGTAATAGCACCAATTTTACTGGCTGCAATAAAAGTTATTATGTATTCAGGAATAGTGGGAAGTACTGTTACTACAACGTCTCCTTTTTTAACTCCCATGTCTAAAAAAGCTTTTGCAAGCGTATCAGATTTTTCATTTAATTCATTAGCGGTTATGATAATGTTATTATATTTAATCGAAGGAAAATTCGGATCTTTCTGAGCCCAATATTCGGGATATTGCCAAAAAAGCTTTAATTTTGGAATTTCCATTTTCTTTATATCCATTTAATATATTAGAAATTAATGATCATATGAAATTCAGCATTCTTTTTAACACTTTCTTTAAGTATTTCTCTTTATAATAGCAAAGTAATTCCTAGTATCAATAATCTCCATTTAAATAATAAATAAGAAATTAATAAATTTTTAATAGTATTATTAATATAAAACTCATAATATATCTTTGCCTAAAATTTAATATCAAGGCGATTTATCATAGTTAATAAAAATGTGGACGAAATATTTGAGGATTTGGGGTTAGAATTAACGAGAAAACAAGTATATGAAAACTTAACAAACAGTGCAATATATATCACAATGAGGAATGGTGTTAAGATTGCAGCTGATATATATATTCCTGAAGATTTACCTCCAAATGAAAAAATTCCTACAATTTTAATTCAAACATGCTATTGGAGGGTAAAAATTTTTAAAAAATTATTCAAGTGGGTCGAAAAAGCAATGATGGTATTTGATTTTATTAAAGAATTTATCAGTTACGGGTTTGCTATTGTCTATACAGATGTAAGAGGAACGGGCGCTTCTTTTGGAACCAGAAACTATCCGTGGGCAGAAGAAGAAATCGCAGATAACAAAGATATTGTTGATTGGATTATTTCTCAACCTTGGTCAGATGGAAATGTAATGACATGGGGTCATTCTTATTTAGGAACAACAGCAGAATTAGCGGGAACAGTAAATCATCCTGCAATAAAAGGACTCGTTCCAATGCATAATGAATTTGATCCTTATTTAGATATTGCTTTTCCTGGAGGAGTATATGACGAATATTTCGTTGATAATTGGGCTCATTATACTCTATGTTTGGATCATAATAATCTGAAGGATTTAGGATTGCTACCTAGATTAGCTATGAAAGGCGTAAAACCAGTAGATTCAGATGAAAATGAAGAATTATTACGAGAAGCAATAAAGGAGCATTTAAATAATGTAAATGTGGCGGAAATGGCAAAAAAAAGCACATTCCGGGATGATCAATTAAATAATATAGGTGATAAATTCTACAATTTTAGTGTATATAGATATATAGAAGAAATTAGTAATTTTAATGTTCCTATGTTTTCTTGGGGATCATGGAGGGATGCTGCAACCTCCAACGCAGTAATAGAACGTTTTCTAAATTTCAAAAACCCTCAAATATGTATGATTGGTGCTTGGAATCATGCTGCTTACTTTGATTCGAATCCTTATTTATCGCTTAAAAAAAAAGAACCGAATCCTTCATATAAAAAGCAAGTAAAAATATGGGTGCGTTTCTTTGAGAATTGTTTAAAAGGAACCAAAGATCTTGATAAACTTATCATATACTATACGATGGGGGTAGATGAATGGAAAACTACTAACACTTGGCCTCCTGCGGGTCAAATACGTGAAAAATGGTATCTTGGAGAAAATAATTTCTTAACCAAATCAATACCTCCTGAAGGGTCTGATTCTGATAATTATCAAGTGAATTTTAAGGCGTCCACAGGAAAACACAACCGATGGTACACAGAAATGGGTGCAGGTCAAGTTTTCTACAAAAATCGAGCAAAACAAGATAAATTACTAATAGTTTACGATAGTGAACCTCTTAAAAAAGATATGGAAATTACGGGATACCCTATCATCGCACTATATTTAGCATCAACACATGAAGATGGAGTTATATTTGCTTACTTAGAAGATATCGATGAAGAAGGTAATATGGTTCATATTACCGAAGGCGAACTAAGGCTAATTCACAGAAATATTTCAGAAGAAAAGCCAATATACAATAGTATAGGGCCTTATCATTCATTCTTGAGAAAAGATAATTTACCTCTGGTTCCAGGAAAAATTGAGGAAGTGCGATTTAGTTTAATACCCACTTCAATTGTCATACAAAAAGGACATAGAATAAGAATAGCTATAGCAGGAGCGGATAAAGACACATTTAGTCGTTGCCCTACAGATGGTAATCCAATAATTACTATTTCAAGAAATAAAAACAATGCATCTCACATCGAACTTCCAATTATTCAATAAAATGAAAAATAATTCGAAATAATCTCAGTCATTTTTGCTTATTGAGAACACTATCATAAATTTTTTTTATTGGTGCAATCATATGCCATACAAAATAAGGATTAATTTCTTGTTTTTCTTCCTTATAGTTTTGGTATTGTTCCATTTCTTTCAATAAATCTTGTAAAAAAGCGAGATATTTTGCCCTAAAGACTTCAAATTGTTTTTTATTAAAAATCCAAAGATAAAATCTACAAATATTTTCGGTAGAAAAGGTTTGTTCAATCTCCCGATGATTAATGGGAGGATCTTGTTCAATTTGTTCTTCAAGATTTTTATAATAAAGTAAAAATTCGTTCATTATGTTTTTTATTGTTCTCAATGTTAATCTATCGTTTTTCAGGTCTAGAATTCTTGCAGCAAGAGCTTTTTCAGGTGATATACTTTTCAATTCAGAACTACTCAATCTTATGATTTGAAGTAAATTAGGAACAATAGAGTAGTAATGTTTTTTTCGGGATACATTTACTTGCTGCTTTCGAACCTTAATCAGATTAGTGCTTATTAAAGCTTTAAGATGTCTTAATACAGTTGATTTACTTACACCTAGCTTTTTACTCAAATTGGTTAAACTTAGTTCATTATAGATTAATAAAATTAGGATCAACCGAATTCTTGTTGAATTATTCATTGATTCTAGCATTTTCATTATGTTTTGAATTTTATTCAAATATTGATATTGTTTATTCTTCATATCTTTACCTTCAGATTCCAATTTTTTTGCATGATTTTGAATAATATTCTCCTGTAATTCAATCATTTTCTCTTTCGGTAATCTATATTTTTTGCAAAGTGCCTCTGTATCGCTTGAATTTCCAATTTCAAGGGTTTTGAAAAATTTAATTGCTTTGCTTATAGTCTGTCTTGAAGTTTTATTTTTTGCTACAATTTCATTCCAAGTCATCCCATCTTTCTGATCGATATAAATTAGTTGCCATTTTTCAAAATCATTACTTCTTCCCATGATTTTTTCAACGATATTAAAATTTTTTTATATTGTATTGGTGAATTATAGTACCATCTAGTATTTAATAATTACTTTGGTACAGAAATAATCTTCTAATATTATGAATTAAGAAAATATTATCATGAAGATATGAAATGATATAGCAAATTTCATTTTAGATATTTATGATTTTAATCCTAATTGATTAAATGTAAAAGATTTTTTACGGATAATTAAGATCTTTCATTTTTTTTTGTTCCAAAATATTAGAAAACAGTTGGAAGAACTAGATCTTTAAATTTTTTTTTTAATGGTTCCCTACAATAATCAACAAAAGGTAATTTTAATATGACTGAAACTGACAAAACTGCTCTAATATTTCAATTAAAAGATGGACAAAAATTAGGTTATGCGGAGTTTGGAGATAGTAATTCATATAAACATAATCATTCAAAAAGAGACACAATTGACAGGATTGATTGTGTACTTTTAAAAAAGTTATGTCAAACCATTTAACGATTGTAAAAAAAATAGGTGATAATCAACTAATTTAATAAAAAATAAATTTTAATTGTTAAATATATATTCGATGAAGCAACTTCTATAATTTTCAAATTTAATTAATTAAAATTTTAAATCTAATAATAATAGTTTTTTAAAACTATAAGAAAAAAAAAAGAGAATAAATCTATGGATTCAATATTAGTAAGAAAAGGATTGAATAAGCTATTGAAATACATTCCTGTTGAATTTCCCTCCATGGGATGGTATTATTCAAAATTTCAACCTGAAGATGCTTTTACCTTTGAATATAATCAGCGATCATGTATGTTCAATTATCTTAAAAGTATTTCAAAAGGAAAAAAAATATCAGAATCTCACTACAATGATTTCCAGAGATTGCAGTTTATTTCAGATGGAATACAAGGTTTCGTGATTCGCTCAATTCCTCGAAGATTTTGGTGTAGAATAAGTAAAGATGCG
>JAEOTJ010000368.1 GCA_016839905.1 Promethearchaeota archaeon
CATCAGTAAAAAATTTGACAGATTTATTTAATAATACTTCTTCCAAATCTTTATCGAGAAATTTAGAATGTACTTGTGGCATCTGTAACCAGCCAGTTCTCTTTTTTTTCGCCATATAATTAACACTCCTTTGATTATAATAAAAGTTATTAAGATTACGAAGTAAAAATTTATATGTATTTTATTTAAACAAAATTTTTCATAAATATAATCTTTTGGTAATCTTTAAAACTCAATTGGATTTATTTTAAAGAATTACTTGTTAATAAATCATGAATTTTATCAGTAATTAAATCATAATCATTGATGGTTCTTAAATTTGAAATTTTTATTTTTTCAATTATATCTGAGTTTTTAAAATATTCATATTCTAAGGTTAATTCAGGTATTCTTTCCTTTATATTTATCAAGGCTCCTTTTAAAAAAATCTTAATGAATTTTTCAGAAGTCTCTTTAATTGAACTTGCCTCTGGATTTAAAAATTTTATTTCTACCTTACTTAAATCAAAAAAATTTAAAACACATAATAGATCTCCCTCATTTTCGATCCTATCAGAAAAAACCTTCCTCTTAATGGTTGTTCCTTGTACTTTTTCTTTAGAGATTTTTGTATCAAAATAATTTTCCATTTTTTTCTCTAAATCCATATCCTTTAATTTTTCAAGATATAACTCCTCAGCACTATGAAATGATTTATTTGAGATAATATTATTTAGATTCTTTAAGATTTCTCTTAGTTCTGATATTTCTAATTTTAAATCGTCAAGATGTTCTTTTTTCTTATTGTAAAGAATCTGAATTTGACTTAATATCCGAGTTAAATTCTCAATGTCAATTTCTTTATCTTTAGTGTCCATTGTATTCATATATATATTTCTAGAAATTAAATTTATTTAAATTAGTGTAAGTTATTAATTAAGAAATTTTTTATTGTGATTTAAAATGTATTCAATGATAATAACTCCAAAGCCATCCGATCCTGAGGTTCAAATCTTATCAAGAGAACTGGAACAAAGAGGATATCAAGTCCAATATTTTATTCCATCAACGATTAATGTAAAAATAAATATTGATGATTTTGGAAAACAATTTGAAAAGCTTGAGCCAAGAAGGGTACTCGTAAGAGGGTTTGGTGCGGCAATAACTCAAAAGATCTTTTTTAGACTTGATATTTTAAGTGCAATTGAAGAACATGGTATTAGATTGATTAATTCGAGAGAATCTTTAGAAATAGCAAGTGATAAATTTTTAACATCAATTGTTTTAGAAAAAAATAATATCCCAACACCTAAGACTATCATATGCGAGGAAGCAAAAGATGCTTTAAACGCCTTCGAGGAACTTGGGAATGATGTCGTTTTAAAACCACTCTTTGGATCTAAAGGAATAGGTATTGTGAGAATAAATGATAGAGGTTTTGCTGAAAATGTGATACTTACTTTATCCAGATTAAATGAAGTTTTTTACCTACAAGAATTCATCGAACATTATAATCGGGATATAAGAATCTTTGTGATAGGTGCTAAAGCAATAGCAGGCATGTATAGGGTGAGCGATAATTGGAAAACCAATATTCATGCGGGGGCACGAATGGAACCTTTAGAATTAAATGACGAGCTTACAAAATTAGCTGTTAGGGCAGCAAAAGTAACTAAAACAGAAATTGCTGGTGTCGATATTATAGAGAGCAAAGATAGGCTTCAAGTAATTGAAGTAAATTCAATTCCAGGATTTACAGCTCTACAAAAAGTTACTAATGTTAATATTGCTAAAGAAATAATTGATTATTTCCTTAAATAGAAACCGATTAAGAGTAAAGATTGGAAAAAAAGGAAAGAAAAAAATACATATCTTATTTTTATTTTTAGAATTCTTCAATTAAACCTATAAGAGATGCGATTAATACTAATAATCCACTTAATAGAGATACAAAGACAATAAGTAAAATTGCTAAAATAAAAAGCACAAGCCAATGAAAAGGGATCGGATCCTCTGGTTTTAATGCACTAAGAAAAGTCAGAATAACGAATACAAAGCCAATTATAATATGTACAAGTAAGTTAGCTATTATATATTCCGGTAAAATCCTTGGAGCCCAATAATAATATCCATATCCTGCTAATCCTAAAATTCTAATAATTAAATAATAAAGTCCAATTAAAGCACCAATTACGGTTAAAAATTTCATTAAACCATCGTTTTTATAACGTTTTCTTGCCATTTTCTATAAACACTTTACTTTTTATTAATTATGTTATTTAAAAAAAAATGCTATGAAATATAACATTTTATATAATAAAATATTGATTTTTAGAATTTTTTTATTTTTAATAGATTAATATTAAAGTCATTTTCCATTATTTTAAAAACCTTTTGTAGAGGCAAGCCTGCTACATTTGACCAAGAACCATAGATTGATTCAATAAAGAAACTCGCTCTCTCTCTAATAGAATAAGATCCAGCTCTCCCTTGCCATTCATTTAATTTTATATATGCCCAAATCTCATTATCACTTAAATTCACGAATTTTACATCTGTCTTATCATTATCAATGATGATTTTAGGATTAAAAGTTTCAGTAATCGCTATTCCGGTAATAAGATTATGAGTATTTCCCATTAATTTTTTTAAAGTTTGAAATGCTTCTTTTTCATCTTTAGCCTTTCCAATAATTTCTCCATTCATTTCCACAAGAGTATCCGCTGCAATAATAATCGCATCCATATTATCTTTTTCTAACCTATCCTTGGCATCTAATGCTTTGACTTTAGCTAACTCCTTTACTAACTCGTTAGGATCCGAAATTTTATTCTTATATTCGTCCTCATTGATATTTGTAATTAAAATTTCAAAAGGAATTTTACTTCTATTTAGGATTTCACTTCGATCTGGAGATCTTGAAGCTAATATGATAGTTTTCATTTTTTTCTTTTATAAAATAATTCTACTTTTTCAGGATATAATTCTTCTATGATTTTTTGAATATCCCGAATATTTGTGATTTCTGTAGCACGTGTCAATAAATCCTTTTTTACTTTTTTATTAATACCATCAAAGATTTTAATCGCAGCCTGTTCTGGCCCGATTTTTTTACCGAGCTTTTTGATGATTGCGTTAAATACTCCTCTTTCCAAGGCTTTGACAATAAAATCATTTAAATATCCTTTCATTGCTCCTTCTTTTGATCTTAATATCAAATTCTCTAGAAATTTTAACTTTTCATCGATAGCTTTCAATGCATTTTTTTCATCTTCATAATATGGGTTAAATTTAATACGTTCAGGTGCGAGGATTTGTTGATATTTTTCTAAATTTTTTACATTTTCTTGATTCAATGATTTGAATGATAAATAAAGAACTTTAAGAGCATTTTTGCTAAATCTGTCTAATAAAAATCTAGGTATTGGTTCTGCTGTATCTTCAAATAATGGTTCTGACTCTTTTTTTCGTTGAGGTGTAATTGTACGGGAAGTTGAAGATTTATCCATTTCTTTAAGAACGACCTTTTTCTTTTGAGGAGGCGTTTTCTTTTGAGTTGTTGGTCTAGAAGTAGAAGATCTGCTTTTTGCTTTTTGTGATGTTGTCTTAGGTTGAGTTTTTATACTCTTCGGAGGAGTTCTGGTTTTTATCGTATCTTCTCCACTCATAATTTTCTTTGCATTTTCTATCCATCTTTTTGCCGAAGTCAGCCCAATTCCTTTAATTTTAGATATACTTTCAGGATTAGTCTGGGACAATTGTTTTATATTAGTAATTCCGGCTTCTTTTAACTTCTCTACTACAGATGAACCAATTCCCCTAATTTTTATCAGATCAGTCATAAAATTGAAGATTTTTTCATAAGTTACGTTAATAATATAATAAATTTAGATTTTTTAAAATTTAAATCTGAGTTTATGGAAAATTAAAAATATTTGTTTTTTCGTAAATATTTAGTTTTTTGATCTATTCAATAATTACATTTATTATTCGGTAAAAGCTATATTCAATTATAATTTTTTCGATTTTTGAAAAAAAATGAAGCAAATCCGTTCTATTTTTCATTTTATTACCATAAGACGCCCATTATTATATAAAAACGAATCTAAA
>JAEOTJ010000369.1 GCA_016839905.1 Promethearchaeota archaeon
TATTTGATCGATTTCAATCATTTTTCTGGTTACGACATAATTATAGACGGGATAATCGCGTTTTTCGTCGGGATAATTTCAAAGATTTCTAATTTTTAGCTAATTTTATAAACTTAAAAATACACTCCATTCTTAAAAATTATTTTTTTTTTTTTTTAAGAAATGAATATGAATTTTCCTTTCTTTTAGTTATAAAAGTAATATATACTCCACCTAAATCCTTATTCTCTTCTTGGTGTAAATTTTATGTGATTTGATTTTGGTTCATATAGGGTTCCATCACGTAAGAGTTCTTCAAGGGCATCTCTTATGAATTTGGAGTCCAGACCCTCTTCCAGTTCAAGGGTTCCGATAACATCGCTAATCTCTAGCTCTTTCCAATTGTTTTCCTCAAATAATTCTTTAAGTCTATTAAGTAATTTTTCGAGTTTATTGATCTTACTTCTTGATTCTCCAATAAAAAGTCTATCCATATCAATTTTTCCCGTTTCCGTGTCATATCCAGTGTCTTGTAAAAATCGTTTGAATAATTTAATTATTTCTTCAACATCTTGTTTAGTAACAGTATCTCTTAAAGCCATTTTAGCATATGCTTCGCTCATCCGGACAAGGGCATCGAGATTTCTAGCTAAAATTGATACTATTGCTTCTTCATTATCCGATTCTCCTCTTAATTCTAAATAAAATTCCTTTATTTCTTCCTTTGCTTCTTCTGATAATGTAGGAAAACAAGTTCTTTTAGCATGCCTAATATATTTCTTTAGAAGATCTCCTGAGATCGGAGGAGCACTACTACTATTCTCATCGAAGTCTTCTTCAGGTTTTCCCATTGAATTTTGTAAAATAAATTCTGCTAGTTGAGCATCATCAGCTTTATCAGGTCTATCAACTACAACAAATATTAAATCAAATCGAGATAAAAGTGAAGGAGGCATTCGAATATTTTGAGTAGGTGTTTTATATCTGTCATATCTCCCTGAGTGTGGATTAGCCGCAGCTATTACAGCAGTTTCTGCTTTTAAAGTTGCTACGATTCCTGCTTTTGCTATACTTACGGTTTGTTGTTCTAATCCTTCATGAAGGGCGGATCTATCTGCCGTATCCATTTTATCAAACTCATCAATGGCAGCTACTCCACCATTTGCTAATACTATAACTCCAGCTTCTAAATTCATTTGACCCGTTTCAGAATCTTTGATTACTGCGGCAGTTAGCCCTACCGCGGAAGATCCTTTTCCAGAAGTATATAATCCTCTTGGAGAGATGTCTATTGTATTTTTCAGTATTTCACTATTATGTACAATAAGATTTCCATTCGCAACGATAAAATGTCCATCTTCTGCTGCAATGTCATATACATCAGTAATTTCATCAATGATATCTATAGTATCAATTTCATCCCAAAATATATCTGATTTAGTTAATATTTTTAACCATTTTAAGTTATAGCCCAAGGGGATTCTTTTTTGATTATATAATTCTTCCAATTTTTTTGATATTCTTTTTAAATATACTCTTCCAGCTCGTTGTCTTTGCTTTTTTCCACGAAGCTCAGCTAAAAAATTTCTCTCACTGGTTCCTTTAATAGATCTTAAGCCTAGTTCAGATGTAATTTTTTGTAATAAATTTCCAAAATTCGGAATTATATCTTTTTTTTGATATCTTGTTGTTTTGGAGGATATTTTAATAGCTTCTTCTAAGATAATCTGTTTATCAGAAGATAAAAATCCAATTTTTTGATAAAATTTTATTACTTCAATACCAGTTAAAATTATATTATAATATTTGTTTCCCTCATATTTACCTGATTTTAATATTCTAGTTCCTATTGTACAAAATATTCCGAAAGTGCTTAACATATCTGAAATTGAATAAACTAAGGCTTTACTTGCTGTGGTTGCTTCAATAAATAGTTTTCCCCTTTCAATGCAACCATCACCTGTGAAATATGAGGCTAACAATCCTTTACGAAAAGTCCTTGGAGTAGATAAGAATTTAGCGGGTATCTTTTTTCCTTGTGCATATTTATTAAAACATTTAAGGATCCAATTTGAAAAAATAGCATTATGAATTTGAATAGAATCCTCATAATCATAATAAGAAACTTTTCCAAAAATCTTTATAATATCTTCTTTAAGTAATTGAATAATTTCAGGATTAGTATTTGAAATTCTTATTGTATTTTTTCTTTTATCCCCCTCTGCCAGATAAAAACCAATAATTCTCCCAAATTTTTCATCTAAATTAATCATACGTGGAGTCCATACATTATTATTTTTTGTTCTTATCCATTCTCCTTTTGGTAACTTATTTTGATTTTTTTCATATAATAATAATGTATTTTGAGTAATATTGGAGATTTTCGAAGCTGATTTAAGTGTTAAAATACCGCTTCTATACAAGGATGTCTGTTCACGAATTGTTTTAGTATTGACTATAACTGCTCCATTTAAATAATCTTTTATATCAATTACCTTTAATTCATCTCCAAAATTTAAATTTCTAGCAATAGGTAAATATTGACGTTTTTTTTGATAATTGAATTTGAGTTCTTTCCCACTTATCGGTTTGAATTTTCCCTCTATTAATGTTACAAAAGAATGATCTGGGCTAGCCCTTATTAAACGACCAGATTTTGTTTTTATTTTAAGAAGAGTATTCGACTTATGCTTGCTAACTTCTTTGATCCTTACAACTTGAGTTTTTAAATTCTTTGGATTTATTGATTGAGTATATAATTTATTTGTATTATTTAACTTTAAAATTTCAGTATTGTTGGTTTTAATTACATTTGATAAATTCTTTTGAAATAAATCATCGATAAATAATCCTATTTGGTTTTTTTTCCATTCTATCTTTTTCTTTAACCCAATACCTATATATATTTCCTCATCTCCATAAATACTTTTTCCCGTTCCAGGATCACCTACAAATAATACATGAATATCACCTCTTTTGTAGCCACCACCAGGTTTTTTTCTTTTAGTTCCACCAAATAAACTTAAAGCACAAGCCAATTTCAAATCTTCTCTACCATAAATATTGGGGGCGATAGATCTCATAATTTTTTTTTGAATTAATGGTTCTTTAGATAACTTTTCAATGGTTTTTTTATCTTCTTTAGAAAATTCAATAAGATCTTCGCTTTTATCCTCTGGATCTATAAAATTAACATCAATAAACGTTCTAAATAATGTAGAGTTAATGTTCTTAGTTGACGAGGCTAACACAGACTTATAAATCCCCATTACTTTAACTCTATCTCCTGGTTTCACGTAATCAACTAGGTCGTGAGTTAAAATTGCTTGAATAGATCGTGGAATTCTTCCAGAGGGCAAATCCTCTGGAATTTCTTGGATAGATATGCTTTGCCAATCTATAAATTCAGATTTTTTAGATATCAATCTAAAATCTGCTTGAGCTTTTGCCTTACAGCGTTTATTTATACAAAATTTTGCCCATCTTATGCTGGAAGTTAGTTGTATTACCTCAAATTGACTCCCACATAAATTACACTCGAAAGTTGCTTTAATCAATTTTGGTCTGATTGTAGAACTTCTTATTGTGATTCCATTAAACCAGACAAGTTTATCAATATCACTAGCCCTTAATTTTCTTATTGGCACAGTTAAGGGACTTTTTTTATCTCTTGTTGAAATTCTAACAAAATAAGGTCGATTGAGTATCTTTCCTGATTGGAATTTTAATATATTCTTAAATGCATCCACGGCATCCCCTAATAGTGATTCAGGATCCTTTCTTAACATTTCAGCAATTTGAGGATCATAGGATAATAAATCTTCGTAGAGGATATTTATACTATTACCTCCCCTTGAAAATATATCATTGATTTGTTCTTGATACTTATATAATCCAGGTGTGTCTTGGAATAAGCGATAAAAATCCTCGAATTTCTGAACTTTATTAATCGGTTGACTGGGAGAAGATAAAGGGGTTGTCATAAATTATCTCTATTCGTTTTTCTGTATATCATATATATTTTAGATAGCTTTTTAATGCTAAATATTAATTACATGACAATAACTATCAATTATTTAATAAAGTACTTTAAAAACCCCTATAGAGAAATAATTTATTAAATTAATATCCTATAAATATCGAGAAATGTGTATTTAACTTTCTTTTAATTTATGTAGTGTTTTACAAATTATGGGATCTTGACTCATTTCACATCTTATTTTTAAGAGAGCTATTACTCGTTTTTTAATCTTTTCATCTTCATATAAAGCAGTTCGACCTAAAACAATGGAGATTGAACGTTGGAGGTTTAAAGGATAATCATCGCTCAAGTGCTTTAAAAGTTTCGACAATAATTTTTCAAGTCCAATTTTTTGAACAATATCAACCATTGAATTCATCATACTTATTCTTACTTCCTCTATATCATCACCTAATAAAGATAAGATTTTTTCAAAAATCCGATCAATGCTAGTAGCTCCATATATTCTGAATAGCCCCGCAGAAGCTTCTCTCACTTTAGGTTCTGGACTTTCTGAGATTCTCATAACCTTATCATATGGTATTTCTGAAGCCTTTATATTATCTATATTTGATATAATGTTTATAGCTGACTTTTGAACCCAAGCTTGATTATCATCAAATAATAAGATTATTTCCTTAATTATTAATTCCTTATCCTTAACATCATTTAGAATTTTTCCCAAGCTAATGACAGAAGCCTCTCTAACAATCCATTCTTCATCTTTAATTCCCTTTTCAACTAATTCTTTAGTAACATCATTAACAAGATTTTTTACACTAATATATCCCAAAATTCTTGCGGCACTTTCTCTAATAAAAGGATCTTCATCTGTAAGGAAAAATATTACAGGTCTGATAGGGATTATATTAGGTGATTCTTTTGCAATTTCTAATAAAGATTTTGCTAATACAACCTTAACAGAACTTTCTTGTTGGTTTAAGGATTGAAGAACGAAGTTCATCACAGGTTTAATAGCCAAGGGGTTCAATTTAGCAATTTTTGAAATTATTTTAGAAGTCTCTCTTTTAATTTTAGACTCTTCTTTACCGTCTAATATTTTAATAAATGGTTTTAATTCAAACATCTCAACATTATCCTCAACCAAACCCTCTAATGCGGTAACAGTATTAATTTGGATATCAATATTCTTAGATATTAAAGATTCATACAATCTTGGAATAATAATTTTAGGATACTGTTTTCCTAAAGTTATAAGAGTTCTAGCAACAATTCCTTTTGTTACAAATTTCACATCATCTTGGATTTTTATTAAATTAGTGAAAATCAAGTCAGGATTCAAGGTAAATTTCTCAACCAGAATTTTTGAGATATTCTCTTTTAATTCTGAATTGTTAAATCTAATAAAAATGAGTAAGGTTGTTAAAATCCTATTTGGATCCTTATCCCAAATTCTACCAAGTAAGGATAAAACACTTTCTAATACCTCATTATTACTTGGATCAATTTTACTTATAATTTCATCAAGATCAATTTTCTTTGGCTCTTCATTATAATATTTCTCTAATGCTAAAACAGAAGAATTTCTAACATTTTGATCTAAATCAGCCAATCCATCAATAAATGGAGAAATTGGAATATTATATTTTTTAAAACGGCCTATTTTTGCAAATACTTGGAAGATTGAAGCACGTACAGAACTAGATGAATCTTTCATTAAAGGAATAAGTTTGAAAATCAAATCACGGTTAACATGCTTGATATCCAGATTTTTTATATTTTTTATCGCAGCCGCCCGAATTTCCTTATTTGAATGAAATATTCTATTTAGGATCGTTTCAGATGGAAGAACAACCTCATATTCTGCTAAAATATTAAGGACCTCTACTTGAACATGATTATCAGGATTATTTATTAAATCATTAAGAAGATATCTTTTACTAAGAAGGTTGATTATTAAATTATTATTTTTTTTTATTAACCTCGATAAAATTTTTAATCCTATTAATTTTAAACGCCATTCCGAGTCGGTAATTAGACTATATATGATCTCTTCTTGAATCTTCTCAACTAAATAGATATCCGCTGTTAATAAAGACCGGGCAACGGGCATTATTTTATCATAATTTGGAGATTCTAATCCTTCAATTATCCAAGGTAAAATTATGTCAGGCATATCTTTTTCTAATTGTAAGAAAATTCTTAAAGAAATTCGTTGTACATTTGGATTTGGATCACATATTCCATCCATTATTGAATGTTTAAATTTATAATGATTGATATTTATATTTTCCTTTTTAGGAATTCTTTCAAACATTAAAAATAGAGTTTCTTCAGCATGTTTCCTTACTTTAGGATTGCGGCTTTTAATAAAATTAAATAACGGAATGGGATCAAATTTCTGACCACATTCTGTAATTTTAGAGTATTTCAGATTCACAATAAATTCATTATTTCTTGAAAGAAAATAATAAGAAGTAAAAATAATTAAAACAGTTTCTTCTATGACAGCAGCAAAAGCAAACATTAAATAGTTAGGAATGATTTCATGCAATCCAATTATCGTATAATTGAAGGCATTAAAGAGTTTTTCTGGATTAACAATCATAAAATTTACCAGCACATTTATGCCAATTGCAGCCATTAAATAAGCGGCAAAATAAATATCAATGGCTCTGTATTTGATTTTACGCCCCCAAAACCGAGTAAAATAGCCTAGAATTCCAAAAAAGAGAGTAACAAAAACGAATAATGATGACATTGTGGAGATTGCTAATGATCCTGTAAAATAAAAAGCAATTGTTTGAATCATCGATATCCAAGCCCATACAAATACAAATAACATTAATCCTAACATTATTCTTGGACCAGGATCAGTAGAAAATTCTTTTATAACCCTTTTTCTATCTTCAAAGCCAAGAAAAATAGATCTTTTAATATCAGGCATATGATAATAAAAATTGGAAATTCCTGCGATATATCCTTTTGATCCATAAAATGTTAGTATCATTAATGGATAAAAAAGCATAAATGAAACCATAATCAGTATAAATGGTAGCCCCAAGGCCCAAAAGATAAATGGAGGTAATATTAAAAAGAACCAAAGAATTAGGGCCATTATAATGCGTAATGGCTTCTTATTAGATAAATTTATCCAATGATCTCCTATAAATTTATGAAATGGTGTTAATCCTTCATCAGAATCTTTATTTAATGCAATAAATAGAAAATCAATTAATGGATAAAATGTAATATAAGCGAGGCATATTAAAAATGGTATTATTAAAAATAAAGGACTAATTTTAGGAGGTGTGGGGGGTTCAGATTGCCAAGGCTGTTGTATCCAGAAATCTGGAGTATTTATAGTAAAAATTACACCCATACCTAAAACTATCATTACAGCCATACTAAAAATAAATCCATAAATAAAGCATTGAAATCTATCTTGAAGATTGAATTCTCCTTTTTTTATTAAGGCAACTTGCTTGTGAATAATAAAATAACCTAAAAGGAAGAATCCAACAAACACGAATATAAGTATGAGGGGTAGAACAATTCCATCTTTGAAAATATTAAAATCTGAAGGAAAGTACTCTCTTAAAATCAAAAAATTCACGAATTTATTTAAAATTATTAATATATTATTATTATACTTATTTTCAAATTATACTTATTTTAATATATTAAGTAAATTGAATCTATTAAATCTGGCGTGAATTTGAATTGAGGGGAGAAACGAATATTATAGAAAAAAACTTGATCGATTCTTTAAATAGAATTAATTTTATGCTTAAAAATGAAGAGATTTCTATGGAATGCGTAAAAAATTTTGATGGGTTTTCCATACTTGGAGAAAAATTTGGACCATTTGAAAAGGGAAAAAAATACAGGATGAAATTCTTCCAAGCAATACCTTTCATTGAACATAATATATTAAATATAAATCCAACCGATAAATGTGATAATGTTGATGTTCAGCGTTTTGCAATTGAGGAGAGGGACGATCAGAGAATTATTATACATGATAATAAATATCTCTTGAATAAGATTAAGGAATTTAAAAGATTCATGGAAAAGGAAGTAAGGGAAGGGATAAAACCTCAGGAATTTCTAACTAATTTCAATTCATATTTATCTAATATAATTGATAGTAGATTACTAAAATTATTAAGATTATCAAGGTCAGAGTTATCTTTAGATGATGAGCGAAGATTAACAAAGTCTGAGCAATTTCTGTATAATAAGATATATGAATTAATTAACAATTGGAGAAGTTTCTTTTTAACTTCAAATTAAAGTGATTTCTTTCTGTCCGTATTTTTTAAAATATTGCTCCACTTGTTTTCCTATCTCAATTCCTGGTTGTAATAATTCATATATTTTCGGTAATAATTGTAAAGCGTTGCTCATTGCATAATATTGAACATTCATTTCTTTTATAACCTCTTCAACGCTTTTTTTATCATCTCTAAGTTCATTTCTATTTGTTAACCCTATAGTAGCAGCTATATCAACATTAATTTCTTTTAGATTATTAATAGTTTCTATTAATGAACCTCCAGTAGTAGTAACATCTTCTATAACTATTACTTCTCCTTTTGGAACTCCTAGATAATAGCGATCTTTTGGGTCTCCATGCTCCTTTGGCTTAGCTCTTCCCATAGATAATATATGAGAATTTTTTTTATAATCAAGATGATCCTTTGCCCATTTATATTGAGTTATAATACCCAATTTAGTTGCTCCTTCAGGAACCCCATAGAAACAAGCAGGTTCTAAGTTTAAATTTTTAACAAAAGCAATAATAAAATCAGAAAGTTTCTCTAGGGAATAAACATCTTCAGCAACATTTCTCCAATTAACATACCAAAAAGATTGTCTTCCTGATTTTAATTTTAGAGGTTCTTTAAAAAATCCAATAATTCCGTTCTCAATTATAAAATCATTGAAATCTTCTTGATTCCATACCATAAATAATCAAATTATTGTTTTAATGTGAGATAATCTTTTCTTGCTTTAGCATAATCCGCGGCATTTATTTTACCAGCAAGAAATTGTTGTTCTTTTTGTTGCATAATTTTTCTTTTCTGTGCAAGCTCCTTTCTTCTTTCTGCTTTAGCAAAGTTATCTTGAATATTTTTTGTTAAGCTTAGGATTTTTTTATTTTTATTTTTCAAAAGATCATCTATATATTTTTTAATCGGTCTAACCATATCGAGATTTTTCTTAGATATTTCTTCGATTCTGGTTAGAGCTAAAATTATTTCATCATTATTATCGCCTTGTATAACCCCGATAAATCTAGGAATTGCAACATCCTTGGTTATTTCATCAAGATAAAGATTTATTTCTTTTTTAACTTTTGGATCTCCATAGGTTTCCAATTTCTTATCCTTTATGAATTCTACAAATATTAAAGGTAATTCTACGGGCCATTCTTCCATTTGTTCTTTATCTATTAATTGAACAATACCACCATCTTTTTTGTAAAAAATTCTCAGATCCAATCACCTGTAGTTAATTTTTCTGGAAGATACTTATCTGTCAGAAATTCAAATCCGTGGGTTGAAAGGGCTTGAATTTCCGCTTTTTTTTTAATTTTCAGGGCTAATTTTAAGTCTTTTTCCCAAGCTTTATTCTTTTTAACGAAATCCTCTTCGAGCATTTCTTTTGTTCTTTTTTCATCCGTTTTATTCATCGGTAATCTACAGTCATCTGGAATCTTATATTGATCCAAATCTCTCGTCAAAACCCCTAGCAATTTTATATCTGGAGTTGCTAAAAAGGGAGATTCATAACTTAAACGTTTAGATCCTCTTAGATAAACTGAATGAATGTAATGTCCATATGGATCGCTATCTACCAAGCTAAATACAGGTAAATTTAATTCTTTATTTAATCTTTTTAGAAACATTCTCGTTGCTATATCTGCTGCGCCTTTTGCTGTTAAAATTATACAAGGATATTTTCGCCAAAATCTATCCTCAGATAATCGAATCATTGCAGCATCCTTTTCTAATACCAAAATAAATTCTGCATCTGATTCAAGAATTTCGATATTATCAAGCATCGGACTGATCATCCACCCTCCAGTCCCTAATCCTTCAAGATCGATAATATCACTCCGATCTCTTATTCTAAGTCTGCCAATACACGCCCCTTTCGCTGATGCAACAATATGAGTCGAGTTCCGTGTAGTGTAAAGCATACTTGCAACATCTTCAATGCTTTTATCGCTATTTTTTTGTTCTGAGAATAACTTAACATCAGAATAGAAGATTTCTCTTTTTGTAGCATGGAGATTTTTTATAAGTAATTCATTAACTTTTTCTAGAACTCTCATTAATCGTGTAATATCAGTAACGCTAGTTAAAGTATGGAATTGTTTTTCCAAAATTTGTTTACCAAGTAGGAGTAGGTCGTTTTCCTCGTCCCATATGATATTAGAAGAAGTTCTAGATGGCAAAAAAACAGAGGGTCTTCCATTATCATAGATCTTTCCAAGAACTTTATCAATTAAATTATATAACCTATTTAAAGTCTCTTTTCGATTAAGATCATCAATTTGTACTGTATCTGGGGGGAGATCAATATTTTTCTTATCTTTTCCTTTTTCTAGATACTCTAAAAATAAATCTCTTGCTGCTTTTAAATTATAAGTTTTAGGTTTAATTTTTTTAGCCATATTTTCTCACTTCATTTTAATCTCCAATGTTTCTTACCTTTTTTAATATCAACTAATATTTGTCCTTTACGTTCCAATTCTTTCAATTTAAGTTGGAGGAATCTTGCATCCATCATATCTTTAATTTTAAATTTAAAAATTAAATCTTTAATATGTTGCCATTCATTCGATAAGGCTCCTACTATATTTTCCGTTGTAATAGCAGTTAAAGTCTTTTGAACTGTCTTTTGAGGAAGTGGTCGAGGTTTTGGAGGTGTTGGTCGAGGTTTCGGTTTGGTGGGCGGCTCTCCTCTTGAGATTTTCAATTGTTCTCGTTTTGCTGCAATGGTTCCTGGAGCAACTTTGACGGGCTCTTTTGGTTTTTCAACTATCGGTTTTTCTACAACCGGTTTTTTATAAAATTCTAGAATTTTTTTTACTATAACTCCCTTAGTCGGTCTTGATGGAAGTTTTATATCATGGTCAGTACAATATTCTCGAAGTTCTTTTACTGTCCAATTTTTTAGAGATTTTTCTGAATGTTCCCTTTTAATAGATTCAACTTTTTTAGCAATAGGTTTTTCTATTGGAGGTTCTTCCTTCTTTAAAGGTTCTTCTTCTTTAATTTCTGGCTTTTCTTCATCTTTACTTATCCTTTCTTTAACTTGTTTAATTATATCATCTTTATTTATTCTTTCTGGGATGTGTATATCATTTACTTTACAATATTCTCTTAATTTTCTAACAGTCCAATTTTCAATATCTGTAATATCATATTTTTTCTTTTGAATTTCTACTGCTTCTTTTTTAACCTCTTCTTTTTCAACTTTTACTTCTCTAGATATTTCTTCTTCTGGAGGTTTAACAACTGGAGCTGGTTTGATACCAATCGCATTTTTCATTAAATATATTAATTCCTTTTGATTTATTTTATCTTTATATATACTTTTACCCTGAGATGCAATATTAAATACGCTTCTAACGAATTGAGGTATATGTTTCTCAATTAAGCTTGATCTTTTTTCACTTTTACGCTGAGTTTGCCTTCTATTAATATATACCCGTAATCTTCTTCCTATAGCCTCTAAACATGCTTTAATTTCTTTAATTAAATCTTCATCATCAGCTAAGGAATTTTTAGATTGAGATTTAAACATTAAATGAACAAAAGGTCCAGACACATTAACTAAAAGCTTAATTGGGCCTTTTGGTAATCCATTATCAAAAGTATCTAACTTATAATTCTTCCAGTTAACAGATTGGGTTGCTTTAGTAATTGCACAATCTGCGCTATCCCGTAATTTAGGCGTTCTGTTTACAAACCTTGATAATACATCTCTTGAGCGTTTAGGAGTTTCAATTATTTTTGAATCATTAGAATATGCAATAACCGCTTCTACAACATAGGCTAATCCTTTTCCGCTTGTTGGAGGTCTAGTTTCAGCTGCAACAAAATCATCATCCTTTGAAAATGTTTCTAAAAAATACTCATATAGTTCTTGATACTTATCTTTTAAATCATCTTCTGTGTATGTGAGAAGTGGAGTTGTAGTTTGAATTAATTTATCTGGTTCAGGACCACCGTTTTCAAAATCAACACTTGATAATATTTTAGTGTTTAAAAGTAGTATTTCATCATTATCAACTGTTATATTATTTAATGATTCTAAACTGGTTTTGGGATCTTCTTTAAGTATTTCATTTTTTTTTTGTTCAATCAAGAGATCAATAGATTTATCTAATTTTTCTAAAGGAGTATCAAAATTATCTAAATTTTCTGATATTTTCAAACCAATTTCTTTTATTAACGTGTTTTCTAAAATTGTATCGCCTACTGGGATAGCTGTGTCCGTGGGAGGAGACATATATTTTATGGATTTAAAAGCATAAAAGAGCGAATTAAATTGCTCACTCGTTATTTCAGTTGGTTTAGCTTTTATAATTTGGACTTCTGCAACTAAATCTTCAAAATCGCTAATAATTTTTTCGTTCTTTTCTTCAATAAAACCATCAATAATATCTTTAAATACTTGATCTAAATCAGTTTTTAGTTTAACTTTTTCTTTTTCAATTTCTTTAATATTATTTACTAATTTCCTGATATCTTTTTCAATTGCCTTCTGATCTTTTTTAGTTTCTGCCTTGTCAAGCCGATTACTATACTTTTTTATTTCTTTCCTTATTTTATCCTGATCCTTATTAAACTGTTTATATTTTAATATAATTTCCCAATATTTTTTCTTTATTTCTTCTGATTCAACTAAATAGGGGATTAGTTTGCTTCTCGGTTTTTTAGAGCGCCCATAAATCCGTTTTTCTAAACGAGAGAAATAAATTTTATCAGCTCGTTTATCCGCAATATTAAGATACCCATTCTTTAAAATAAGGAATTTTAACTTTTCCTGTAAATCCTTTTCCGCGATATTGAGAATATCTTTTGCTGTTTTTGAACTAACTCTTACAAAATTTTCTTGGAGAAATGCAGAGATGGTATGATTTTCAGATTTTGTAATTAAATCTTGAAGATCTCCTATATTAGTTGATGATGGGTGAGGTAAGGCATATTTAGGTTCAGTAGGAAAACTTGATACTTTTCGAGGATAAATAAATTCTTCATTATATGGATCAATATACACGATTGTTACATGGGGATTCATCAATGCGGTTTCCTTTAAATAAGTATCTACATATCCACGTACATATTTAACATTGAGATAATTTAACTTTATATATGTTCCGTGGAGAAATGGGCAATCAATTTCAGATGGAACGACAATATTTTTTTTTTCATTTTTGGATGTTGTATAAAATTCGGAAACCATAGCATAGATATTTTTCACTGATTTAGAGACTACTATTATTGGCATTCCAGTTGTATTTTGAGCATCACTAAACGCAGATGGTGCACCAAAGCCTTGTGAGCCTCTAGTTTGTTTTAATTGGATGCTCTTACTGGAAGCCAGATATTTTCCGAATTTTTTTAGATCTGAGCGCCCCATTCCTGTTCCATTATCAAAAATCTCAAAAGCAAAACCCATAATATTTTTCTTTGAAATTTCTGCAGTTAAAAAGGAAGGTGCTTCATACTCTCGAATGCGAACAATAACAATTGGTTCATAATCTATAATTGATTCTACAGGTAGAATGATTTCTTCCATATTATGAATAATATTTTTAACTTCTTCTTCAACTTCTACCTCATCTTTACTGATAATTTCAGTTTGCTCTTCACTTGATGATTCAGAGACAATTTCATTAGACGCAGGTCCATCTCCCCTTATTTCTTGCAATAATGAATGTTTTAAACCATTATCTAAGGGTTTTGATTCAGAAGATTGAATTTCATTTTCTGACTGAAGAATGGAAAGATTTTCTAAAGATAACTCTTTATCAAGGGTAAATTTAAAATTACTATCTTCTTTTTTTCTTTCTTTCCATTGAAAGGATTCAATTGCATCGAGGGCGTTATCTGCGAATTCTGCGGCATATTGAGTATGCTTCCAGTGCCCAAATTCAAAACCCACTAATTGGGTTCTTTTACGCATAAATCCTGCAATAGTCCCTTGTTTAATCTTTCCTTTATCTTCTTTAGTCATTTAATCCTTACTTAAATTATTAATTAATTTTTTTTCAAATTTCTAATTTTTTTTGCATTTATAAATATATACATTTATCATTTTGTTTATTATATAACATATTAAAATCTAACATATAGGATATTTTTTATACCAATACTTTACTATCTAATCAAGTTGTTTTATTTCCTTCATTTTTTACAGAAACTTAAGTGATATTTAAATCTTTTCTTCTGAAGAGAAATTTTAACAGAAATGGAAAAAATAATTAAGACTATAATAACAAAATTTCTATTCTATACTTTACTTGTAGATGGTTTCATAAATCCTATCCCAATTATTATGTATATTATCAAATCAATAGTTTCCGAAATGGTTATATAGCTTAATGCTTCTAAAGTGTTTTGAAGTATTGGTCTTAAAATGGAAGATAACAAATATAACGTGAATCCCAAAGTAACAAGCCCCGCTGAAATTTGTTTTATCCTTTTATATTTATGAGCAAGATAGAAAGTCCAAATAATAAACAATAAAGATGGAATTATTATAACAGGCGTCAAGATACCTAAAACGGTTGTATCTGCAGCTATTAAAATAAGGAACATTTGTATTGCTAGAAGTAATATTATTATTCTTAATCGAACCTTATTTATATGATCATCAACTTTTACACCTTTAGGGACAGGTCTTTCTTGATATCCATGATATAAATATAGATATAAACCAATTGTGAGTAATGGAAGGAATTTCATTATGACAATAGCAAATCTGATTCGGAGAACTGTAAGGCCAACTATTTCTGGTGCTGTAAAATGAATTAGATTATGTAATAGATGAAGACCCTTCCCAAAAACCAAGAAAATAAGAGATAAGGCCATTAAAAAGGGAATATCTGTTAAGTAAGAATGTTCTTGTTTTAACCACTTCACATATAAATGGAATGCAATCCCTGAAAGAAGGATCATCCTTGCGAAGATTACAGATATAGGAATTAATTCACCCTCAAGAATCTCAATTGACTCAAGAATATATTTCGAAAATATTATATAACCCGTAATTAATCCAACAATGCCAATAATTATTGCAATCAGTAAGATTGATACATATCTCTTTCTCATTGAATCCCATTCTATATTAAACATTATAATCCTCTCACTTCATTGAATAAATAAGAATTAAAGTTTTTTAAGTCTCATATTATCTATTATCAATTCCTAAATATTTCTTAAATTCTTTTATATTAGTTCTTATTCAATTCATCTAATTCATTAATATAAATTTAAATATAAAAAAGACAATGAAAATTTAAAATGATTTAATATACTAATGAATTTCTTTTGTCTCTTGCTATTATTTCTTTATTTATATATAAATTCCTTGTTTGATATTTCTATAGATCCTTTATTCCATAATTTTCCAAGGCAATGTCAATAATTCTGGATGCGACATATCGTTTAGAATGCTTTTCTACATGAGTAATATGCTTTTCTTTATCTACAATATATACTTCGTTATATCTGCTTTCAAAACCAACATCTTCTCTCCCTACATCATTACAAACAATAAGATCTGCGTTAGAACGCTTTAAACGATGATAACCACGGTTAATTAATTCAGATCTAGAAACATTTGTTTCTGCTTTAAATGCAACAATTATAACCTTGTCATTTACTTCTCTTGCTTCATCTATAATTTTTGGAGTCAATCTCATATTAACTTGTAATTCCTTCACGTTATCAGAAGATATTTTTCCCTCAACAGAACTTACAGGTGAATAATCGCTAATAGCAGCAGCACATATAAAGAAATCATAATTATTATTAGATAATTCTTCATTAACAGTTTTAATAAAATCAGCTGTAGATATTACATTTATAACATTTAAATGCCCTGGAACTTTTACCATGCTCCGGCCATTTATTAATAACACATCTGCACCTCGAGCTGCAGCTTCTTTTGCAATTTCAATACCCATTCTTCCACTAGAATTGTTGCTTACAAATCTAATGTCATCTATATATTCACGAGTAGGTCCAGCAGTTATTAATACTCGTTTACCTTCAAGATCTCTTTTAGAGATAAGTAAATCTATAACTCTATCAATGATGGAATCAATTTTTACTAATTTAGCTTTACCTTCTGAAATGCGAGGTCCAAGCACGTCTATTCCATATTTCTTTAACTTTTTAACATTCTCAATTAAAATGGGATGGTCATACATTGATTGATGCATAGCTGGTACAACTACAATTGGAATCGAAAAATTTTTTCCAGATGTACCAAAGGCGGTTGTTATAACCGTTGTCACGGGAGTGTCATCAATTCCACAGGCGATTTTTGATATAGTATTCGCAGTAGCAGGACAGATCAATACTAAATCTGCTTTACCAAGTGCTTGTGGTCTTTCACCAGCTAAAAAAACATGCTCAACAGCGCCTGTTAATTTAGTAATAACAGGATTGCCAGTAGCCCAATAGAATAAATCAGGAGTTATTAATTCTGTAGCAGCTTTGCTCATGACGACAATTACTTCTGCCCCTCTTCTCATAAGCTCTCTTGCTACTATTGGTGCAGAAATAATTGCTACTGACCCCGTAACACATAAACAGATTGTTTTTCCGCTGAGAATCGTTCCCTTACTCTCCATTATATCTTTACTTGGGTGTTGTTCAGTCATAAAAAATCTTTATTTTTCCTTGTCTATGTTAAAGTTATATTGACGAGTTAAAAATCTTTTTATTGTTAAAGAACGATTTTTTTATAGGTAAAGAATATGAGTTAAATTTCTTCTTAATTTTCAAGAAAAAAATCTCAATTAAAAAAAATATTCATTAAATATTTCTTAAAGTACATAAAGCACGCGATATAGGGGGGGAGTGGTACTTTTTTCGTTTTTTATAGAAATTTAAAATTTTTTATAGAATATTAGCATACAGAAATAACAATAAAAAGAGATATTTTAAATTATCCAAAGAAAAGAGTTTGAGTGATAAATTTGATTTAATATTAGAATGTTCATTAAGCTATTTACGAAGCTTGTATTCTTGCGCTATTTTATAATTACAAGGATAAACAATAATATAGGAGATTAAAAAAAAAAAAAATAATAAAAATTTGAAAATTTACTTGCTTATTTTTTCATCCCATCTAATTTATTCTGAAGTATTTCTAGTTGTTTATTCAAATCCGTCTTCTTTTTTAAGTATTGTTGAAATTTCACTTTTTTAGCGGCGTAAAATTCATCAAGTTTAGCGATATTCTCTTCAATCAATTCTATTTCTGTTTCAATGTTATCAATTTGTTTTTGAACCTTTTTGCTCACTTTTTTACCTTTCTTGGGTTTCTCTTTATAGTCATAAGGTTCACTCGTGAATACAACTTCCTTTTTCTCTTTTATAAGAGGTTCATCAATTGACATATCAGGATATGCAAACTTGGTTTCATCATAAAATCTTCTTCTTTTATACATTGGTTCTTCTTCTTTTTCTTCTGGTTCCTGCGGAGGTTGAGGTTCCTGCGGAGGTTGAGGTTCATACTGGGGTTGAGGTTCATACTGGGGTTGAGGTTCATACTGGGGTTGAGGTTCCTGCGGAGGTTGAGGTTCCTGCGGAGGTTGAGGTTCCTGCAGGGGTTGTGGTACATACTGGGGTTGTGGTTCATACTGGGGTTGAGGTTCCTGTTCTGGTGGCATTTCTTCAGTCGCTAAATCTTGAGATAAGTAATCATAGTCATATTTACTTTGCTTTTTAAATTCGGGATGTACTTGTTGAAAACCATACTTACCTGATTTATCTTGGGTAATTGTTTTATAATAGGTCTTTGTCTTCTTTTTCTTTTTAACCTTAGTTGAAACTACGGTTGCCAAAGCGAAAATTGAACCAATTATAATTGTCAGCAATAATATTAAAATAATTGGTAATTCAGGATCAGACGGAGGAGGGAGTATTGGAGGTTGGCCTTTCACAAATGTAACGGTTTTAGACCATACATTTCCTACTGAATCACTTATATATAAGGTTATGGATACTTGCGTACCTTCTGGTATATCTTCCCATCCTTCTTTTATCGTAAATGTGATTTGTTCCTTATATCCACCAGGTATATTATATTTTGTTGGATCTCCCTTAATAAAATACCAACAAGTCACGTGGGTTTTCTGTGAAAGTTCTACTATGAATTCTGGAATTTCTGTAGTAAATTTGCTGTATTCTTGTGGTTCATTCCAAAATATTTTAATAACTTCTGGCTCAGTAGTATCTTTTATTACTGTAACATTAGCGGGAAGTGCTTCTGTGCCTCCGCTCCTATTGAGATAAAATACAATTAATATCTCCCCATCTAACATGGTATCCCAGGCAGTTGAGTTGATCGTGCCGTTATATATAGCTTTATAGTTAGGAGAAGTTGATATGATATATTTAGTCGCACTAAAATTTATTGTATACCATACTGTATCTCGTTCTGCTCCATTTAGTAAAATTTCATAATAAGGTGGTGTCTTAAATCTCTGACCGTCTACTGGTGGAGTGATAAGGATTACCTCTAAAGCAGTACTATCTTTTTCAACATTTACATAAGCATCTCCAACATTTCCAGCCGAGTCGTTTGCATAGAAATGGAGCTCTACAGTTCCATCAGGAGTATTAGTCCACGTGAAATTGTTGGTCCGGTTTGACAAATCAGTAATGAAATGCTTCGTAATATTCGCCCCGACCGTGTACCAGACACTATGATTATATAATTCATTAATAGTTATAGAATATTTAGGAGCACGAGCAACTATTTTACTTGGTGTTGGTTCAATAATTGTTATTATTGGAGCAATCGTATCTTTTATTATGGTAACATTAGCAGAATCCATGTGTCCGGTTGTATCATTAACGTAGAAGGTAAGCGTTATATTCCCATCTAATTCATAGTACCATGCATTTGAGTCGATCGTGCCATTAGAAACAATAATATGCTTAGTAGCATTGCTCCCAACCGTGTACCAAATATCATCTCGGTTTATTTCAGTAATATTAATAGTAAAGTCAGGGGGATTAGAAAAGAATATACTTGCGTTTGGTAGAACATATGGAGAAATAAGTGAAATAATAGGGTCTATAGTATCCTTTATTAGAGAAACGGTGTCAGAACCTTCATTTCCAGCTGAATCATTTGCTCTGAATGTTATTGTTAAAGGTCCATCTGAAAGAGCATTCCAAGCTGTCGAGCTGATCGTTCCATTTGATGTGATTGTGAATTTTATTGTACTTCCATTAATTGTATACCAAATCATATCTTGATTTATTTCATTCACGGTCACAGTAAAGGTTGGTGTACTATCAAAGAATTCACCATCCATAGGAGAACTTATCGAAATGATTGGGGATATTGTATCTTTTATTACAGTAACATTGGCAGAATTGATATGACCTAATGTATCGTTTGCATAAAAAATAAGCGTTATATTTCCATCCGGAGCATTATTCCAAGTATTTGTTTCAACAGTAACTTGACCATCATAAAATTCACCTGAATAAGAACTGAAGTTATACCACCTTTCATCAAGATTTGGATCTACAACACTAACTTCATATATAGGACTATTTTTAAATGGCATATTTTCTATTGGTAATATTATGGATATACTCGGAGAGGTTGTATCTTTTTCTATTGA
>JAEOTJ010000370.1 GCA_016839905.1 Promethearchaeota archaeon
ATAATTTTATTTATAAAAATGTGGCAAATAAAAATAAATATGGATTATCCTTTGATGAAAGCAATAATAATTCTGTTGTTGAAAATATACTTTTAGAAAACTCTGTAGAAGGCATTTATTCTTATCAATCATATGATAATATTTATGAATTTAATTTTTATGATCAAAATCCAATAATCTCAATATCAAAACCCATCTTGAGCGAAATCTATTATGATAATGTACCTAACTATTCAATTACAATAAAAACAATTTATGAAATAGAAATAGATAAAAAATGGTATACACTCAATGATGGAGAGAAATATTATATAACAAATAACACAGGAACAATTAATTCTTCTGCTTGGGACATTTTAAAATATGGAGAAGTGATAATTAAATTTTATGTAAATGATACTATAGGCAATATAGGGTTTGTTCAGGTGATTGTTATAAAAGATGATAATGGAGAAGATGATAATAATGGAGAAGATGATAAAGATAATATCCTTGATTTAATTTCGGAATTTATTTTATTCCTTTTAATTAGATTAGATATACTAATCATTGGTACGGTGGTCGTTTCGATTCCAACGGCATATATCATTACTACAAAAAAGAAAAATAAAGAAAAAGTAAAAGTTAAAAAAAAAAAAGATTTTGATAAATTATCTAAGAGAGTAAAGGAGAAAGCATATAGATTATATCTTGAAAAGAATTCTCAAGAAAAAAGAGAGGCCTTGTTAAAAAGAACTTGGAAACCAGAGGATCTTCAAGAAATACCAATGACTGAAAAGTCAGATCTTGAAAGTATTAAATTGATTCAATTATTTGAGGATAATGATACATTAAAAAAGATTATGGAATTAAATGATATAAACATAACAACATTATCAGAAGATTTTTTTAATATAATTGAACAGTTTAAATTGGAAGAAGGCGAAAAAGAAGAATTTTTAAAAGAAATGTTTGCATTAACTCCTAAAAAAAGAAAATTAATCCTTAATCACATGCTAGAAAAAGCATACTCAAACAAGAGATAAATGATAGTAAGAGAATTAATTGGTGAAATGCCCATAAATCTATCTAAAAAAGAGAAAATCGTTTTAAATGTCGTTCGAGAATATTTAGATAGAAATAGATATTTCAATATGAAAAAAATACTTCCGTTCATTAATTCAAGGTTTAAAATGTCCTCGATAAACATCAATAATGATGGAATCCATGCAATTCTTAAATCCTTGGTTAAAAAGAAATTAATTGTCGAGGGTTCAAAATTAACGAGAGATGATATCTTAAAATTTCAAAAGAAAAAAATTTTATATAATTTTATCAAAAAGAATCCAGGGATTTATTTTAATAAAATTGTCAAGGAATTAAAAATGAATCCTCATGTCGTAATGTGGCACCTTGACATCTTGGCAGAATTCAATTACATTAAAAAAGCTGTTTTTAGAAAACATGAAATCTATTTCGATTCAAGCATAGAATTTGAGGATGTTAAAACGAATTTTTTTAACTTTAAGGAACAGAGTAAAAAAATCATGGATTATCTCAAGCAAACTAGCACGGGCACTACAAAATCTCAACTTTCAATAGACCTAGGAATGCATCCCTATACCATCACGAAATATCTTCATTCTCTTCAAGAATTTAATATAGTAATTAAAGAAAATTTGTCTAATAAGACCTTATACTTCCTAAATAATGAATAAAATGATAATAAAAATAGAAATCTTGAAGGATAATTAATATTTTTCTACTTGAATTTTTCCATTCATATATTTAAAACTTTTTTTTTAAGAGCATTCTAAGTTTAATTTTTTCTTAATTTCAATGTAGTTGATGTTAAGTTTAATTCTTAACATATATTTGATTAAATTTTTATGAGATGAATTTTTTATACATTTGATACCATTGATCCTTTAGATTTCACTAATTCGGTTATATTATCGTTAAAATGGTTTAGTTCGGTAATTTGGAATAAAAAAATTAGTAATACTTAGCCATTGTAAATGAAAAAAATATTTTAGATTTTAATTATAAATGACATCAAAAAAAGGAATTTAAGTTTTTAATGACATCACAAGATATCTCCAGCTTAAATGTTAAAGATATTTCATTTATTAATGATATTAAATCCATGGCAGTCATAGGACCATCAAAGAAAAGGGATTTTTTCTTCGTAAGAAACCATCAAGAGAACTTTATTGGAGATATTTACGTAGTTCATCCCTCAATTAAACAGATTCCCGGTTTTGATGATGGAACAGGAGGAAAGATATTTCCCTCAGTGAAAGAGATTCCTGGACAAGTTGATTTCGTGTTTATAGCGGTACCACCAACTCAAATATTAAAAGTGATGGATGATTGTGTTGAAAAGGGTGTGAAATTAGCAAGTATCTTTACGGCGGAATTTTCAGATTCTGGTACGAAAGAGGGTATCGAACTCGAGAAAGAATTAATAAGAAGAACTCAAAATAAAGTAAGAATTCTAGGACCTAATGGAATGGGATTATATTACCCAAAATTAGGTATTGCCTGGCGTCCAAGGTTTCCAACGACCATCGGAAAAATTGGGTTTATTGCTCAGTCTGGAGGCATTTGTAATATTGCGATTTATATGTCAAGTGAATTTGGAATAAACTTTTCAAAAGTTTTTTCCTTTGGTAATGGTACTGATTTAGATTTTATAGATTTATTATATTTCTTAAGTAAAGATCCTGAAACCGAGACTATAATATGTTATATCGAAGGTATTAAAGAGGATCGA
>JAEOTJ010000082.1 GCA_016839905.1 Promethearchaeota archaeon
TATATTATTAATTCAAGTAATTTTATTTAATTTTAAAGGTTAAAAGAATGAATAATATTACAATTAATTCAATTTCACTTAATTTAGATGAGTGGGAGTTAAGAGAAAATACTGAATCCATTAAGGCGTGGTATAATGAATATGGAGACAAATTGAGCATTAATTTTTTTTCAAAAAGGCCAGATTTACCGGAAGATGCAGTTGATATTCGTTCCTTAAGGTATTTTTATCGTGATAAGATTACAAAAGCAAAAGGTGCTATTGTTGAAGTTGAAAAGGAATATTTAGATTCTTTATTAGCGATTAAAACTATTGTTAAATTTCCCCAAAATCCAACTGGATTCACCTTTATTGCTTCATACACTATCCCTCGAGTGGATTGCAGTTTTGTTCTAAAAGTCCAATGTCCAGAACGCGGAATGACTGGCATAAGAGAGACTATTATTTTAGACAAGGCACTAGGAGAAGGATTGGTTGAAATGGATGGA
Organism: Promethearchaeota archaeon; assembly: GCA_016839905.1. Next base: position 489 of record JAEOTJ010000082.1, read on the forward strand.
GTAATGATGAAGGGATGGTTTTTTGATCCCTACGATCCTGAATTTAAAGCTCCCATATTAAGTAATATTGCAGATAGAGAAGAATATGATAAACAATTTCCCAAACATCCCCTTTCAAGAGTTAGAAATAGTCTAAAAATAATTAAAGAAAAAGTAGAATTTTCTGAGGATCTAATAAATTCTAATAAATTCTTCTTAAATTTTGAATAAAGAATTATATCTAACTCTTAATCATAATCACGGGGGCATTAAATCTTGTTTCAGTAATTACAATTTATTAGCTTTAAACATCTTCTTTAGAGTATGCATTAGTATTGATTCTAAATGTCCATAAAATTTCCGCACCATATTTTTATTTAAGTTCCTTAGGGAGCAACAGCATTTTATGGGAAGGAATAGAAAAAATCTGAAAGCACAATACTTAATGAAAAATAAAAAGAGATATATTTATCTAATAACTCCATTAAGGGTTGAGGTATTATTTACCGGATCTCCGGTATTTAGGAATAAGAATAAATTAAGCATGTGTTTTCAGATCCTTAAAAATTGATTTTCTTATATACAATTTTGTCATTCTTATATTTAAAAGTTATCTTTAATAATATTAAAGTTGAATTCCAATGACCTTTTTTTTATTTTTAATTATTGTAACTAAAGGTGACTCCTGCCACTCGACCTAAACGAAGGTCAAAAATAAAATAGGGGGAGGAGGGCGAAATCAGAGTGTAATTTCTTACACTAACCAAAAGACAAAAATCCAGGGTGCGGCAGGAGTCATGTTTTTAAGGCTTTTTGAACTCATCCTCCTTATCTTAGTATCTAATATTGCTTATTATATTTAAACATAGTGGTTTTTTGTTATAAGAAAATATTAAAAAAAAATAGACTGCTTCTGATTATAGAAAAATAAAAAAATGAAATTTCTATGGAATTATAATGATTTATTCAAATAATTTGGTTCCTTTTGGTTCTATCTTAAATTTTTGTTCAAAAAATAATGCTAATTTTTCATTAATTCCATTTTTTTCAAAAATAAGAATCGTTGTCAATCCAACAAAAAAGAAAATCTCAAATCCAATCGCTAAAGTTGTATAGGCTTCACCATATGCATTATCAATGATGGTTCCTATGATTCGAAATGTAACAACAAAGCCAGAAATAATTGATCCTCCTGTTAAACATTGAGTTATCAATTTTTGCTTAATTAACCATAGGAAATATACTCCAAGGCCCAAGGATAATGCTCCATAATAAACTCGGATCTCTGTAATGCCTGAATTAAATCCTTCTACCCACGTAACATTTGCAAATTCTACTATATTAGAAGGTTGTATTACAAATATTAATCCAAAAACGAGAAAATATGTAACATATGACAAAGCGACAAGAAATGCTCCATTCCGAATTATCCAAACAAAGGCTTTTTTTATTGACACATAGATCCCCATTTATTTTTTGCTTTTAGACTTTAATACTTTTTTTAATTTTTCTTAATACAAATATCATCAAGATATTACACGGATTCAAATGAAATTATTATATCCTTGTTATATATATGTAGATATTTCATAGATATGAGAGAAATATGCATAATTTTCTATAAATAAATCTATTGTTTTAACAATGGTATATATAAAATCTCTAATATGTGAAGGATTTAAAAGTTTTAAACATAGAACCAAGATTGATTTTAGTAAGGGGTTCACGAGTATCGTTGGAGCTAACGGAAGCGGTAAGTCTAATATTTTAGATGCTTTCGTGTTTGCTTTGGGGGAATTATCTGGAAATAAATTAAGGGTAAATAACATAAAAGACTTGATCTGTAATGGAGGGACGCATAAAGGAGCACCCTCTAATTGGGCAAGAGTGGATATCGTTTTTGACAATTCCGAAAGAACCATTCCAATTAATTCTAATGTAGTAAAAATTTCAAGAAAAGTCAATATAAAAAGGCAAGGGAAATATTATATCAATGATAAGGCAACAACACGTCGTGAATTACAAGATATTATGGATTTGGCAGGATTAATACCAAATTCATCCAACTTGATTTTACAAGGAGAATTGTTTAGAATTATCAACATGAACAATAATGAACGAAGAGAATTAATAGAAGATATTTCTGGTATTGCGTCTTATAATGAAAAAAAAGAAGCTGCTGAAAAGGACTTAGTAAAAATAGAAGAAAATATTTCTAGAATAACAATACTTTTAAATGAACTGTCATTTCAACTGGATTCATTAGAAAAAGAGAGAAATGAAGCTTTAGAATACAATGAATTAGACATTGAGCAAAAAAAAGCGGAAAAAGCTAGTATTATACTTAAAATCAGAGATTTTGAAAAAAAAATAAAGAAAATAAAAACCAAAAAGCAAGCATTTCAGGACGAGATTGAGGAGATAAATAATAAGCTTATTGAAAAAAGAGAACATTTAATGCAAACTACCATAAATTTGGATGACATAAATACAGAGATTAAAAAACTACAATCAAGTGAATTAAAAGAACTTACGATGAAATTAAATGATTATAAAACAACAATTACAAAAAAAGAAACCCAACAAGAGAGTCATTCGAGAGAAATTGAACGCCTTAAGAAAAACCTAATTAAAACATTTAGAAAAAAAGAGAGTAATGAAGAAGAGAAAAAAACTATTAAAGAGAAATTAATAGAGAAAAAGCAGAGAAAAAGTGAGGTAAAAATAAAATTACTTTCATTAAAAGAAGAACTTTTTCACGGAGAAGCGCAAATAAAAGAATTTGATTCAGAAAATTTAGAATTTCAACAAAAACTTGATTCCATAATAAATAAAATCGATGAAAAAAATCTTATTAAAAATGATATTAGCTCAGATATAAAAGTTCTTAAAAATAAGTTAGAGAACTCAAATAGAAATTTGAACAATGTCAGAGTAAAAAATAATAAATTAAACCAGGAAATAATTAAAATAAAGGATAATATTAAGGACCTAATACAAAATGAAAAAAAGCATGAGAATATTTCCAATAAAGTAATAAACATTGAAGATTTAGAAAAAGAAAAAACAAATATCAATCAGAATTTAAAAAAACTCCAAAAAGGTATTGATGATAAATATACAAAATTAATATCAATGAGAAGTAAAATAAAAGCAGTTCAAAAATTTTCCTCAAATAAGGCAATAACGGCAATATTAAAACTCAAAGACAATCCAGAAGTTAAAGAAAAACATAAGATCAGAGGCAAAATTTATGATACAGTGGCACAATTAGGTAAGGCAAATCAAGAATATAATACAGCACTGCAAGTCGCAGGTGGAGCAAAGTTTAATTATATAATTGTTGATAATCAATCAACTGCTAAACAATGTATAAATTATTTAAAAAAAAACAATATTGGCAGAGCTTCTTTTATTCCTCTGGACAAGATTAAAGCTAATCCTATCATTCTTAATGTTAAATTAAATGAAAATGTCATCGGTAGGGCTGTAGACTTAATTGAATTCAATCCGGTTTTCACCAAGGCATTTGAGTTTATTTTTGGAAGGTCAATTGTTGTATCGGATATAAACACGGCAATTGACTTAAACCTAAGTGCTAAAAGAATAACATTAGCCGGAGATGTTATTGAGTCTTCAAATTTAATGACAGGAGGTAAGAGAAATCAACAAAGTCAAGGAGGTTTTAGAGCAATTGAAGAATTAAAAATTCCCTTGTTAGAAAGAGAATTAGAAAATCTAAGACAACAGGAATCTGAATATATTAAACAATTGAAACAGATTGAAAAAGAAATTACATCCCATTACAAGAGAAAGATTTCTTTAAACAAAGAACTTGGACAAGTAAAACAAAATTTAGCGATTTTTAATGATAAATTAGCAATAAAACAAGAAGAATTAAATGAATTAGAACCTAATATCCAAGAATTTGAATCAGAAATAAATGCCTATGAACACCAAATCCAAGAGGAACAACAAAAATTAGATGACATTAGGGAAGTTTTAAACGAATTGAAGGCTAAAGAAAGGGATATTAAAGCAAAAATCTCGATGTTAAAAAATAATGATTTTACTAAAAAGATTAATGGCTTAAGAACTCAAATTGATACTCTAGAAAAAGATAAGATGAAAATTGAATTAGAGATTACAAAACTTGAGACTCAATTAGAAGAAATAGTGAATAATCGGGAAAAAGAAATTGAAAATGACATTCAAAAAGCTCAAGAAGAGATTGAAAATTATACCAGCGAACTTAAAACGATTAAAAATGAATTAATAGAATTAAATCAAGCCACTTCAGAATTAGAAGCTGAAGTCATGGAAAAAAATCAGGTTATTGGACAGTTATATACTAAAAAGGATGAACTTTTACAATCTCAAACAAGCATTAAATTGAAAATAGATGATTTGAAATCAAACATCCATCCAATAAGCTTGAAAATCAATACTTTAAAAAACAATTTGGATAACTTTGAAACACAAAAAAATATATTAGAACAGACAAGTAAAATAGCAGATGTAGATATAGATAGCATTCAAGAATTCCTAAATTATTCCCAAGATAAATTAAACTCTATTATTGAAGAGAGTCTCTCAAAAAAGCATCTATTAGAACCAGTAAACATGAGAGCTATTAAAAAATATGCCAAGATTAAAAGACGATATGATGACCTTATTGAAAAACATGAAATCGTGGTAAATGAAAGGCAAGCAATTTTAGAATTTATTGAAAAAATTGAATTGGAGAAAAAGAAAACGTTTATGGATGCATTTAATGGCATTAATAAGCATTTTAGGGAGATCTTCTCAAAATTATCCCCTGGAGGGGAAGCAAAATTAGAATTAGAAAATCCTGAGGAGCCTTTTATGGGGGGAGTAAAAATGCTCGCAAGACCAGGAGGAAAAAAGTGGTGCATAACCCAATCCATGTCCGGAGGAGAGAAGACTTTAACAGTCGTAGCATTGGTATTAGGGATTCAAATATACTTACCCTCACCATACTACATCTTAGATGAGATTGATGCTTCTTTTGATGATTACAATGCAAGTCAAGTCGCTTCCTTGATTAAAGACCTCTCTAAAAAATCTCAGTTCATTCTAATTACCCATAGAGACGTAACCATGACCAAGACCGATCAATTATTAGGGGTATCAAATGTAAATGGATTGACTTCAATCATTAATCTTAATATTCATGATGCTCTTGAGCAAATTGCTCAGGCTTAAAGATCGTTATATACTTATGAAAGACATTACCAGTTAAAGTATTAAAAAAAAAATGTGATTTAGATGAAAAATCCTTATTTTATTTTTCTTTTCACCATCCAAGTCAGGCTACATATACTAATAACCAAGATTACTGATATAAAAGCGAGGTTAGGTCCAGATATTTTAAAATCTTTATCATCATCATCATCATCACTATTACCATCCATTTCATCGAAAGTAAATAAGATTGCATATGAAGTTAAAGGAAAACTAGGAGAATAGCTGTTGTAATTATCCATATCTCCATGATCCAAACCTATAATTGGATCAAAATCCACAAAACCATTTACACTTTGATATTGAAATCTAATATCCCCATTTTCATAAAAAATTACTTCAAAAGTAGCAGATAATCCCTCTCCATAAGCATCAGTTACACCTTCGAATTGAATTACCAAGTATCTATTTGGAGAAGTTCCAAGGAATTCATAATAAATATCTCCCGCGGTGTCAGGATAAAGATCTTCACATAAAGGACAAACGACATCTTGATTTTCGAATTCGTTATCAGGGATTGGATTAACCCAACCCCAAGTATAACCTGAATCAGGAAAACTCATCCAACCGTTAGAGCTAACTGATACATTATAATATTCATTTTCATAGAATGTAAAATTCCATGTCAAAAAATCAATTGTTTCATAATCATCGTCACTACTTGATATCATCGACATCAAGGTACCAGAGCCAGAGATATCAATCCAAGAATAAGTAGCACTAGTATCCATATCATAACCACCTCCACTGTCATCTGAAATCTTTAAGCTTCCAGTTAAACCGTTTTTCGTTGTTGTTCCTGGATTTATACAAGTAATTGAAGCGGAAAATACCAAAATAACTATTGTAGTAAATAACAATGCTAACTTTATCTTTATTTTTGTCATTTTTTTTCCTTAAATTTTTAATTATGATATATTTATTTTTTAATTAATATAAATGTTAAGAAATAATAAAAGGATTGAATAATTTCAATTTAGAAAATAATACCTCCAATATTAAACAAGAGGATTGACTTCTATCATTTTTCTGAATATTCATTAAGCTTTTGAGCAAATTGCTCAGGCTTAAAGATCGTTTTTTTACTTTAAAAGTATATAATCTACACAAATCAAAATATAAAATAAAATAAATTAAATATTTATTATTAGAAGATTATATTGAAATTAGTAGATTATATTTTCAATTTTAAATAGGAGGATATGAATCTAAATAATAAAACCATATATTATACAAAATATCGTTTAATTTTTAAAATTGTTAAAATAATAAAGAATATGACAACATTAAGGGAAATAAGTAATATTTCAACGATTAAGCACGTCCTTAAAGAGGTTAAAAATGTTTTAAATGATCTATATAAAGATAAATTAGTAGACATCATTCTTTACGGTTCCTATGCTCGAGGAGATCAGAAAGATGAATCAGATATAGATTTAGCAATTATAATTGATGATGATATTAGACCATTTAGAGAAATAGAACAAATAAATGATGAGATTTATGATATTGATTTGAAATATAGTGTTGTTATTTCCATCCATCCTATTTCAAAAAGGAAGTTTCTAGTAGAAAATCATTCTTATTTTAAAAATTTAAAAAAAGAGGGAATTTCCCTTTGTCAGATGATAATATAAAACTCCTTGTTGAAAAAGCAAAAAAATATTTAAAAACCGCGGAATTAGTTTTAAATCATGGAGATTATGATACAGCAGTCTCTAGAATCTATTATTCGATGTTTTATCTTGTAAAAGCTTTGCTCTTAACAAAAAATATTACTCCGAAAACTCATAGCGGTACAATTAATGCCTTCAGTCAAAATTTTATTAAAAATAAAATTCTCTTAAAAGAAACTGGAAAGCAATTTAAAAATGCTTTTGATAAAAGATTACAAGGAGATTATGATTTTACTAATTTATTAAATAAGGAAGAAACTGAAGGATTTCTTAAAATTGGAAAAGATTTTATTTCTTCACTCTTGGATTATTTAAAGAACAACAATTTTATCTAAATTTTAATTTAATGCTTAAGTATAATATTTTTTAATTTCTTCTATTACTAAATTAATTAAATCTTTGACGTTTTGAATGGGATAAAAAGATACTTTATCTAATAAATCTTTAAAGCGGCTCTCCGGCACTTTTGAAGAGCCAATGAAAAAACCAACTATTTTATGACCTTTATTTGCTAATTCCAGCAAGATTTTCTTGGATTTTCCCCAATTATAAATACCAAAATCAGTAATTACAAATATAAGGGTTTTTTTTTCCGCCTTATTGCATTGAGATAATATATTCTTTAAGGGGAGCACTGTACCTCCTCCTTGATATCTTAATAATTTCCTTTCAGCTTTTCTATAATTAAATGTCCAATCACAAACATCTGCTCGATTAGAAAAATTTATCACGCTAAATTTAACACCCTTGCTTGCAGCAAAATGAAGCGCTGCGAAAGATGCGACTAAAGCCGTGTGATAAGGCCCCCTTCCTCTATTTGTTTTTGCTACGTAGTTCCAACCCATAGAACCAGAAGAATCTAACACGATTAATAAATCAGGGATTTGTTTCTCTTCCAAGTGCCCAGGTCCTTCAGCGTGAGCCCATTTTCGAGTAGTTATATTAGGGATGATGATTGGACTGGTTAATACTGTTTGAATAAAATCCAATTCTTCAATTGGATCTCCAATACGCCATACTTCGGGATAAATGGGAACTTGTCCTCCTGGTTTTTCTTCATAAATTCGAATTTCAATGAGATTTTTGGCTAAACCTCGATACCAAGTGGCTAAAGGGTTTCCATCTATCAGAAGACCAGCTTGCCCGGCAGGAGCACCAAACTCTGAGTAGGGCGTATCTTTAGCAAATTCCTCCGCTTTACGTCTTAAATCATCATCATTACTTTCTTTTAGCCTATCACCATTCTTATTTTCTAAAGGATTATCCATCGCTTCTAAAACGTCATCTGGTACTTCGATTCTCGTTCTACCATCAGGACTCTTTCTTTTAGATTTTCCTTTATCTAAACCTCCACCCGTACCAATTAAAGCGAAAGTATCATTAATGATACCTTTTAAGTTATACGCAATTCTTGATACTTTTTGTTCCCAAGTCGTCTCATCTTCAAAATCTTTTTGAATAATTTTAGTTACTCGATTAACCAAGGAACTTACATTTGTAAAATCATTTTCTCCTGAAATCTTTACATCCCACATTTTTTCATAGGAATGAAACAAAAACTTTGAGAACTCGCTTAATTTAGTCACATCTTCAGTTTTAAGATGTTCATAGGTTTTTTTTAATTCCCAAGACATTAGATCCGGATATTTTTCATGTAATTTAGTGTCTATGATTAAGTCCGCAAAGATATTGACAATAACAGGAGCAAAATTTTGATTGACATGCCTCATTGCTGCCTTTAGCAATTTAGCATTAATGAGACCATCATAAGGAATAACTTGATAATGGGATACCTCGTGCATTGTTATTGCGTAGAAATAATCCAGGTATTCATCATCATTCGTGAAAAGAGGTGTATTGGCTAAATTCATTGTTATTTGCCACTTGTGGTCCGGATCAATATAAAATCCTTCCTTAAGAGTATAATCAAAGACATAACGGGGGGTGTCAAGGGGCGGAAAGTAGAAATCCCTCATTGTTTTACCCCACGCAATTCTCGCTAATTCCTTTAACTTTTTCTCTTTCTCTTTTTCTAATTTATTTTTAATTATCTTTCCTTTTCCAGAGGGTTTTTTCTTGGCTTCAATCAATGATTCAAACTGCCCCTTTTTATTCCTCTTTTTGCATGTATTCTGATTTATCCAATACTTGTCTTAACCTTAAGGCTTCAGAACCTCCCGAGATTTGGATATTTACAAGGGATTCGTCTTTTATTCCCGTAACATTAATCTCAATTAATAAATCTTCAGTACGTATTTGTCGCGTTTGTCTCTTACTGAGGGCTTCTTTTATATTCTCATCCAAGTCTGGGAATTCAGAAGCTATCTCTGCCCATACATTTGATTTATTGAGATATTTAAAAACATAATCAGAAACCGTTTGTTTATAGAGTTCTCGATTACACCAATTAATTAAATCTGCTCGATTGGCGAGATCTAAATTTTCAACTAATTCATTTCGGATTTCTGCTAATTCTTCGATTTGTCCTTTATTTGCAACATTTTTTATTCTTGTAGCTAATGTCGAATAATTCTTATTGTTAATAGTTTTAACAAATGGAATTAAATCATGTTTAACAATTAAATCATTTTTTCCAAATTTTTTCAATTCTGATAAATCAGTGTCCTTAGGCTCACCATTTCTAAATCTTTCGGCAATCTGATAACAGATTTCACGGTTTTTAAAACGCCTTTGAACTAATTCCATTAAATTTTTTGAAAAAGCATATTTATTTCCCCAAAAGGGGGCTTTATTTAACTCTCTTTCTTGATAGGCTGCTCTATGCGATATAATATAGGGAGTAATTGTATTAATGATATTTATATCAATTTTTTCAAGATCTAATAACCAAGTTAAGGCTTTAGAATATCTTAATAGATCTTTGGCAACTCTAACGCTAAAAATTGAGTCTATTTTATTACACGTATTTTGAGCAGTATTAAAATGGCAACTTGCACATAATCCAGAAGAAGGTTTAAGATCTTCAGTATTTCCTTTGTTAACTCTATCACATAATGTAAAATCTCGAATTATCGCATGGATATAATTATTTACATTGTTTTCATAGGGAATTTTATTCACGAAATACCATATTTCCATTAATTCATCGATGTTTAGAATTTTTGGTACTTGAATGAGCTCGTCCACTCCACTAAATTTCTCATCCTTACCGGCTAAGATTAATTGTAAATCATGACTAGCCGGCATTGAAATCGGAATTGATATCCCAAAGCGATCCAAAAACGGATTTGACAACTCAAATGTACCAATATCTTGAGGATTTATCGTAGCATAGAGGCAATACTTGCTAATGGTTTCTACTTGATCATAATATTTAATGACTCCTTCGGCAAGAAGCGATAATAGAATGTCTTGAGCATAAGGAGTTAATCTATTCACTTCATCAATGATTTTCCAGAATTTTTTGATGAATTTCTTCCATTTTACTTCCTCTTCCCCTTGCATCAGTTTACCCAAGTTTAGGGTCCCTACAAGCTTTTCTTCAGTTAATTGAGGATGTCCGCGGATTATTGCTTGCTCAATCTTTTTAAGCTCTTTTCCTGTAAACATCCTCCCTAAATATTTCAGGAGGGTTGTCTTGCCCCCACCATGCCCACCAATTAAAAGCATTGCAGAGTTTGGAACAATAGCATTTAAAACGCATATAGTTATGATTTCTGGAAGTAATTTTATCTCGATTTTGTTTTTCTTTTTGCTATTTTCATCATAATATTTTATTTCCAAATTTTTTGAATGGATGAATAACTGATTTGCTTGGATAAGATTGATAATTTTCCACACTTTTTTCCGAAGTCTATTCTCCTCTACATTTTTCGTCGTCATTATTTTAATCCTCAAAAGATTCTTAGGCAATAAAATAAAGTATTTTCATTTATTTATTTATAATTATTCGATTTAGTCTCATTCAAATTGATTCGGATGACATTTTAACCAATAATAATTTTTTTCAAAGTAGTTTAAATACTCTTTATTTTTACTTGAAAATCTTGATTATCAAATTCTTCATCGATTTCAAGGATTAAAGGAGATTCAAATACTGGATCTATTCTTTTGTATTTTTTTAAAGCTAAAATATTTTTATCATGCGTAGCAATTAAGGGGACTTTTAATCTATCCATGGTTGCTAAAATCAAGGTGTCTCGACCCCCGATTCCTAATGGTGAATATTTCTTCATTTTTTGAATCACATCAACTAATAATATCGCATCAATGTCAATTATTTGACAATTTTCTGTTGAAATTAAAGCTAAAAGTAAATCTTCTATTGTGTTTTTATCTAGATCATTGCTCAAATCTGCCGCTTTGTACAAATGATGCGCCACTTCTATCGGTATAATCGAACTTAAAATTATATCCTCCTTAAAAAGAATTCCATCTTTTTCTGTACCATTGAGCCAATTCTTTACATTCTCATGCTCTATAGCATTAATATCCCAATAATAAATCCAAATCTGAGAATCTATCGTAATCATGGTTTATTCAAACATTTTTTTAAATTCAATTGGTTCTTTGGTTATTCCTTTCAATTTTTCACCAAACTCCTCCGATTTTGAGACGAATTCTTCCATTGATGTAGATTTTCGTAATATAATTTTATCATCAAGAACTTGAAAGAGAATTTTCTCACCAGATTTTAGATTGAACATTTTTCTAATTTCAATTGGGATACAAATCCTTCCTTTAGCATCTATTTTTGATTCAGCATTCATTTTTTTTAATCACTTTACTGATCCACTAAGTGAACTTAGGTGGGAAATCTAATAAATTTATAGTTAGAAAATTTGATTATTTTTAATTTCCCTTCATCGACAAAAATATTTAAATCATTTGCAGTTTAAATTATAAAAAAAAATAAATAGATAAGTCATTTGACTTATAAAATCATATGTCTAAGGACCGCCTTCCCCACATCCAGGACCGCTCACGCCTGCAGCAGCCAAACTCAGACCATATGATACAGTTAGTAAAATAGCTAAAGCAACTATTACTTTTTTATTTAATTTCAACTTTGCAACACCTATAATTATTAGGTGTAATAACTTCTAAAAAGAAGTATTTAAAGTCATCATTTTAAAAATAGATCAGATATTTTCTGGATCCTTGGATTAGAAAGTGTAATATCTCATTTAAATTGAAATGAGTAATTATATTTTATTATTTTCTTAAAAAAAAAATTGATTAAACAGAATATGGAAAGAGTTATTATAAGTGAATCTCGTTTAAATATAATTTTTTCTTTAGGTCTGTTTTTTAAAAATAAATGTAAATCAATGCAATTGTAGAAAAACTTATATTATTATCTTCAACTAATTTGTATAATATAAAGATAGCTTTAAAAAAATAAAAGCCTAAATGAAACCTTATCTAATAGGGAAAAAATTATGAGATCTTATAGCAAAAATTATTTAGCAAATTGGAGTTCTAAGCTTCTTCTCTTAGGATTTCTATTGGTTTTAATGGTAATTCCATTAATGGATAATAATATAAATATTGAAAGCAATAGTAGTTCCCAAACTACAGAAAGGGAGGGTATAATTGAAGTCAAGTCATCGCCCTCTCTCATTTTATCGAATGCTACCATAGTTTCGGATGGGTATCTAGGGGGCTATTGGAACAATGATAGCTCCGGTGATCCTTCAGTTGCTGTGGATGGTTCGGGAAACGTGCATGTTGTATGGGAAGAGGACACTGCTGGTGAATGGGGCACAGATCGGGAGGTAATGTATTGCAATTATACAACAGCTAATGGGTGGTCTAATATCACTGTGGTCTCTGATGGGTATTCAGGGAGCTATTGGAACGATGGATCCTCCGAAGAACCCAGAGTTGCTGTGGATGGTTCGGGAAACGTGCATGTTGTATGGTCAGATGGCACTGATGGGGAGTGGGGTACAGATTACGAAATAATGTATTGCAATTATACAGCAGCTAATGGGTGGTCTAATATCACCGTGGTCTCTGATGGTTATTCGGGGAGCTATTGGAACAATGGATCCTCCGAAGATCCCAGAGTTGCTGTGGATGGTTCGGAAAATGTACATGTTGTATGGACAGATGACACTGAAGGGGAGTGGGGTACAGATTACGAGATAATGTATTGCAATTATACAGCAGCTAATGGGTGGTCCAATGCCACCGTGATCTCGGATGGTTATTCAGGGAGCTATTGGAACGATGGAGAATCCTATAGTTCCTCTATTTTCGTGGATGCCTCGGGAAACGTGCACATTGCATGGGACGATCATACTGATGGTAATTGGGGCACAGATCGGGAGATAATGTATTGTAATTATACCGCAGCTAATGGGTGGTCTAATGTCACCGTGGTCTCTGATGGATATTCAGGGAGCTATTGGAACAATGATTACTCTGGTGATCCCTCTATCGCCGTGGATGACTCAGGAAATGTACACCTTACATGGGAGGAGGAAACTAATGGTACATGGGGCGGTGATATAGAAGTAATGTATTGCAATTATACCGCAGCTTACGGGTGGTCTAATGTCACCGTGGTCTCTGATGGATATTCAGGGAGCTATTGGAACAATGATGACTCCAGGGATCCCTCTCTTGCCGTGGATGGCTCGGGGAACTTACACCTCGTATGGGAGGATCTCACTAACGGTAAATGGGGCATAGATATAGAGATAATGTATTGCAATTATACTATAGCTAATGGATGGTCCAATGTCACTGTGGTCTCTGATGGTTATTTAGGAAGCTATTGGAACAATGATGACTCCAGGGATCCTTCTGTTGCCGCGGATAACCGGGGAAACGCGTATATTGTATGGGAGGATGAGACTAACGGTATATGGGGCATTGATCGGGAGATTATGTATACAAGCTTAGAACTTCCAGAATTCTGGAGGCTTAATTCTATACATATAGATAATAATTGGTCGTTAACCGCATCTACTTATGGATGGTGTTATGGCGCCGGCACATGGGCAGATCCCTATATAATTGAGAATGTTATTATTAATTGTGAGGGATCGGGTAGTGGAATCTTTATTGAAAATTCTCAGAACGCCTATTTTACTATTCAGAATTGCACGGTTTATAATTCTGGCAGTGGTTCAAACGATGCAGGAATTCGTCTAGATAACTCCCGTAATGGTACTTTATATATTAATAACTGCTCAAAAAATGGACGTTTTGGAATCTCTATAAATAGCAATAGTCAGAATAACACAATTTCGACAAATATAGTTAATGATAATCAAGATTGGGGAATAAATGTGGATGGTCCATCTAATATAATATTTAATAATACTGTTGCTAACTCTCAAACAACTGATCAAGAACACGGAATATACTTTACAGGAAGTTGTATTAATAACTATATCATAAATAATACCATAAGTAATCATACTCAAAACGCCATTTATACCTCCGGAGCAAATAGTTTAACTATAGCAAATAATACAATAGATTCAAATAGGGTAGGAATGTATATTGGTTCTTCTAATAATTTTGTTCTTTCCGCAAATACATTCACAGATTGTGGATTAGTCTTTTATGGAAATACTTGGGATTTAGATTCACATATAATTTATGACAATAACACTGTGAACGGAAAACACATTTATTATATGGTTAATCAAAATTATTTAAACACTGCTGATTTTAGCACCCATGGAGCACCAGGTCAGATAGTCCTAGTTAATTGTAATCATTCACTTATTACCGGATTAAATATTTCTGATACTTCGACGGGTATTCATTTAATTGGTTCTCATAACAATACAGTATCGAATTGTATAATCACTTATAATCAAGAGACCGGTATATATATCGAATATAGTGCTAATGATAATACTATTATTAACAACACATTTGATAACAATGGTGATGCTATAGATATTATAAGATCCGCAAATAGAAATAATATTACAGAAAACATAATAGAAAATAGCACTGGTGCAGGGATTGCTGCCTGGAATTCCTATTCCAATAACTACTTTAATAACACAATACGCAATAATGCTGGTTATGGAATTCATATAGAGAGCACTACATCTGATTTCTGGATATACAATAATACAATAAATGATAATGCTGGTATGGGGATATTTTTCCAAGCTAGTGCAAATAATAGAGTAATAAATAATACTTGTATGGACACAGCAGGCGGATTAGTCCAAAATACGGGTATTTATGTAACCGCTAGTACAAATATTACAATCTCCCTAAATAAACTTGATAACGCACAAACGGGTGCTTATTTAAACTCAGGGACTAACTGCAATATTACCGATAATACTATGATCGGTGGATTTCATGGAGTCCAAATATTTTGGAATAGTCATAATAACACAGTTTATGGTAATACAATATATGGAGGTACTTCTTCTGGAGTGCGTATTGATAATACTTGCAATAACAATACCATTTCAAATAATAATATAACTGATAGTACAACTGGAATTTATATTACGACTAACTGTGATTATAATAATATTACCGGAAATCTTTTAAATGATCACTCCAACTATGGATTGGATATCCAAGCAGATTGTGATCATATCATAATCACTGGAAATGTTCTAAATTATAATACCCTCGGGGCTTATCAAGATGCAGGGAGCGATAATTCTTATAAGTGGAATGTTTTCAATTGGAATTTAATTGATCCTTTTACTATAGACGAAAGTGGAGGCGGGGATTTTACTTGGAATGAAGCATTTTCTGTTTTGGCATGGTTGTCTGGTTCAGGTTCTTGGAACGACCCATACCTAATTGAAAATTTGTTCCTTGATGTAGGCGGAACTGGCTGTGGAATTTCAATTAAAAATTCAATAAAATATTTTATTCTCTCAAATTTAACCGTTTACAATACGGGTCTTGGTGCATCGGACGCAGGAATTTATTTATTTAGTACATCTAATGGAACTATCATAGATGGTAATTGTTCCGCTAATGGATATTCTGGTATTTCATTAATAAATATTTGTAAAAATAATACAATCTCTAATAATGAACTTAATAATCTTGGAGGGATTGGGATTATTCTTAATGGTAATAATGTTAATAACATTATTGAGTATAACAGAGTATTTGGTAACGCTTATGGAATGTATATTCTTGCTGGAAGTGATAAAAACACTATTTATAATAACACAGTATATAGTAGTGCTAGTTATGGGATATATCTTGATAGTGTCAACAGAAATAATGCATCAAGAAATTATATAACTACTTCTCCTTATGGATTTTATATTTCGAATAGTGATAACAATAATATCTCGTCTAACATTGTCAATGGTAATACCGTAGATGGAATAAGAATAATCAGTGACTCTGATTGGAACACTGTTTTTAATAATACTGCAAATAATAATGGCCAAACCGGAATAAGACTAGAAGTCAATTGCCATTTTAACGACATCTTAAATAATACAATTAAAGATAATCAAATCAATGGTATACAACTTGATAACAACTGCGATTTTAATAATATTTCATATAATAACGCAAGCAATATGGCGGGGACTGAACAAAATCGGGGAATTCACATTAATAATGGATGTGATAATAATACAATACATAATAATGAATTAATTGATAATGCTGATTATGGTATATATATAAGCGCCGGTTGTTATGAAAATAATATTACTAGTAATTTAGCTCGAAGCTATGATGGAAGTCAGGATTCTGGCATTTATTTACATAATACTTGCGAATACAACAGAATTACAGCAAATACTGTTATTTATAATTCAGACGGAATATATATACATGATAATTGTGATAATAACATCATTAGCGGGAATACTGTCGATAGCAACATTCTTAGGGGAATACGTATTCGTATTAGTTGCCATAATAACACCATTAGTTTCAATAATGTGAGTAATGAGGGTTCACAAAATTATGGGATTAGTATTGGTGTTGATAGTTATTATAATAAAATCTTTGGAAATACAGCATCTAATAATACTAATAGCGGGATATACCTTTTTACTAATTGCGATTTTACGATAATTGCTAATAATACTTTATACGCTAATCCATACGGTAGTCAATCACGGGGAATTTTCATCCAATTTTCTTCTGAAAATACAACTATTTATAATAATACTTGTTATGGTCATACATTTTATGGGATTATAATAGATCAAGGATGCAATTCTAATAATATCTCAAGTAATACTCTATATAATAATAGTAATTCTGGATTGTATATGGATGAAACTCTTTATAACAATATAACCAATAATCATATTTATGATAACACTAATTTTGGAATAAATTTAGACTCAACCAATAATTCGTTGATAATAGGTAATCGCTTACATGGAGCAAATAACGAAATTACTCAAACAAATTGTATAAATAATGTTGAAAATATGAATAGTGTTGAGGGGGTCTATACATCTCTCTATATAGATGATACGGGTGCGATAATTGGTTCATTAACTTGGGCAGAGGCTGAGCAGTATGACTGGTGTAGCGGTGCTGGTATGTGGAGCGATCCATATGTTATTGAGGATATATTAATTAACGCAGGCGGTTCTGGAAGTGGAATTATAATTGAGAATTCTCAAAATGAGTATTTTATCATCCGAAATTGTACAGTCTATAATTCAGGGACAAATAATGTCGATGCGGGAATAAAAATAGTTAATTCAAATAATGGCCTTTTAGAAGATAATAATTGTTCGAATAACGGTTGGAGTGGTATTTATTTAAATAATAATTGTAATAATATTACAATTTCTAACAATTCCGCCGACGAAAATGGGTATGCGGGAATCTATCTATATAATAACTGCAAGAATAATACTATCATTGACAACTCCATCAGGGATAATTATTATTATGGAATTTTCTTATATACTGGCTGTGATAATAATACTATTTCAGGAAACAATGTAACTGATACTGGAGCGGCCGGAACTCAAGAAGAGGGAATCTATTTACATACTTGTGATGATAACATCATATTTGATAATAATGCTAGCAATAACATCGATAGAGGGATAAGATTATTTAATCTATGCGTTGGTAATAAAATCTTAGATAATACTGCTCATGATAACGTCGATGGGATATACATTACCCAAGGATGTGATTCTAATTATATTTCAAATAATAGTCTATATGATAACAGTAATTCAGGATTATTTCTAGATGGATGCAACTCTAATAACATAACCAATAACCTCGTTTATGATAATACTAATTACGGAATTTATTTAGACTCATCAAACAATTCGTTAATAATAAGTAATCTCTTACATGGAGCAAATAATGAAATTACCCAAACAAATTGTCAAAACAATGTTTTATCGATGAATAGTATAAACGGTGTTTTTACGTCTATATTTATAGATAATGAACCCAGTTATGACACAGGCTCAATAACTTGGGCAGAGGCGGCACAATACTATTGGTGTAGTGGTTCAGGTACATGGGCGGATCCATATCTTATTGAGGATATTATAATAAATGGATTAAATCAAACTTATGGTCTTCATATTAAAGATTCATCAGTGTATTTTATAATTGATAATTGTACTTTCTATAATGCCGGGCCAACAAGTAGCGATGCTGGAATATATTTAGACTTTGCGGATAATGGAAAGATTATTAATAGTAATTGCTCTGATAATAATAGACATGGAATTACGATATATAGGTCTAATAATAATACAATTGAGAATAATGATTTTAAAGATAATAGAGAAAATGGAATGAATGTATTAAGTAATAGTTATAATAATACCATTATTGGAAATAATGCAAGTAATAGTAATGATAATTATTATCAAGATATTGGAATCTTATTAACAAATGGGTGTGCGGATAATAATATTTCAAATAATTTTATCATAAATAATGATGCTGCTGGAATTTATCTATTGCAAGATTGCTATAGGAATACCATTTTTAATAATACTGTGAGGGATATGAATGTAGGTATTCAAGATATTGGTATTATTTTATATACACGGTGCAACAATAATTCGATCTTATATAATACAATTATGGATAGTTTTTCAAGAGGGATTTATCTCTATCAGAATTGTTCGAATAATTTTATCAAATACAATACAGTAATAAATTTTCTCTCTACAATTCAGGATAAAGGAATATATCTAAGAGATAATTGTGATAATAATCAAATCATTGGTAATAATGTCTCATTCAATGAATTTCATGGGATTCATTTGTTTTTAAATTGTGATTTTAATAATATTACTGGCAATAATGCTTCATTTAATACTGAAAATGGGATATATTTAGAAAACTATTGTACTTTTAATAATATTTTTGGAAATACATTAAATCGCAACACTCAAAATGGAATATTTTTAGATGGAAATTGCGATTCTAACAATATTACGAGTAATACAGCAGCTTATAACACCGTTAATGGTATTTATTTATTTAAAAACTCGAATAATAATGCAATAATAGGAAACAACGTAAGTTTAAATACTAAAGATGGGATATACATGAATAGTAGCCAGGAAAACGATATTATATTGAATACTGCCTTTAATAACGATGGTATGGGAATTCAATTAGAGCTAACGATTAATTCAACATTAATTGATAATACTTGTGATAATAATACTTACGGAATATATATAATAAAGAGCAGCAATTTCAACAATATTATTGGAAATACTGCAAATGAAAATGATTGGGTTGGCTTGTTATTATCACAAAACTGCAATAATAACACTCTCGAAAGCAATACTTTAAATAATAACCTGCAATCGGGGCTATTATTATACATAAATTGTATTAATAATACTCTTACTGATAACACAGCAAACGGTAATAAGGAATCTGGGATAAATTTAGTTACTGGATGCAATTTTAATGATATAATTGGGAACACGGCAAACTATAACAACGGTTCTGGCATATATTTATGGGATAACAGTAATAACAACACAATTTCGGGAAATACATTAAATGAGAATGATAATTGTGGAATACAACTATTAAATTGTCAATATAATAAAATATTAGATAATAGTGAAACTATTGATTCGAATGGAGTAGCGGGAATTCTCTTGGAAAATAGCCATTATAATAGGATTTCAGGAAATTCAATAAAGAATAATCCAATTGGTGTTAATTTAAGCTCATCGAATACAAATACCATAACCAACAATATTTTCAGGGATAATGGTGAAAATCACGTAAATACTGGTACCGATAATTATATTTCGAATAATGATTATGGTAAAGGAAATGGAGAGTCAAATGGAGAAGAAGAGCCTCCAGAAGAACCACCATCCGATCCAATCCTTATAATCATAATTTTTATTGTTATTGGAAGCGCTATTGCTATCGCATCAGGTGGATATGTTGTTACTAAGAAAAAAACAAAAGTTCCACCTAAGAAAAAGCAGGTAATACCTCCTAAAAAAGATATCAGCAAGAAAGATAAATTACCCACTACAGACGTAAAAATATCTGAGGCAGAAGTGAAACCTTCAGCGATTATGCCAAAAGTATCTCCTAAGAAACTTAAAGAACAAAAAGCACATAAAGGGTCTAAAGCAGCTAAAAAGGGAAAAATAGACGATGCTTCTGCGCCACATGCAGGATTAACCGAATTAGAAAAGAAAGAAATAGAACAAACCGAATCTGAACTTGCTATAGAAAAGAAACAATATATTTGCGTAGTTCATAAAGGCCCTATTGACGCCGATAATATCTACTTATGTCCTAATTGTCATACATTATATTGTACTAAATGTGCAATAACGTTGAAAGAAAAGGGAGAAAAGTGCTGGTCGTGTGAAAACGAAATTAAAGTTTCCACTACACCTCAAATATCTTCTGAAACGCAACTAAAAATTCAAGATTTAGAAGCAAAATTGGATTCACTTAAAATAACCGCCAAAAATCTTGATGATACCTACTATACTGGAGCTGTTGAAGAAGAAGAATACGTGAAAATGAAGACATCTTTAGGAGAAAAAATACGTGGGATAATTGAGGAAATTAAACAGTTAAAAGGTTAATTTACCTTCTATTACTTTAACTATTCTTTTTTTTCTATTAGTTATATTAAGATCATTAGAAATGATATAAGTCTTAAAAAATAGTGAATTATTAATTATTAATTGTTAAAAATAGAATGTATTAAATAAAAAACTCATAGAATGCCTAAACATAATCCAAAATTAGAACAACCGAATGGGAAGGATAAAAAAGCATCATCCCAAAAAGGAGTAGATTCTTATAAAGAACACAAAAGTTATCAAAAGATTTATATGACGATGATATTTATCGGCGTAATTGCAGTCATAACAATTATATTTTTTTTTATTTTTGGAGATCAAGGATTAAGAGTTGAGAAATATGATTTAGTCAAATTAGATTATAAAATTTATACACATGATGATTATGAGAATAATAAAGACCCTACTATTAATAAAAAGAAAGTATGGTTAAATGTAAGCTCTCGATATGATGATAAGAGCGAAGATGATATAATTGTAGGATTTTATAAAGAATTACTTGGTAAGAAAATAGGGGATACATTACCAAATAAATTAATTGAAAAATGCAGAGATAAGGATAAAGATGAAAAAGATGATACTTCTGGTGAAGATGCTCTTAGTTATGGCTTTCCCAGTGATGACCTATACAATACGGATATTGTTTTATGGTTTCATATCTTAGACATAAATAAAAGTGGACCAGAGGATGGAGTAGAAATAAGTTCAGCTCAGATTTCATCAGATTTCAATAAGAGAGATGTAAATATTTTTATAATCATTATTATTAATAATAGAAAAA
>JAEOTJ010000371.1 GCA_016839905.1 Promethearchaeota archaeon
AGAACGCTTTCTATTAGAAAATGAGCGTGATAGGAGGTTATAATTCGTGTAATTGTTAGAATTTAAAGATTGGAATGAATTAAGACAGCTAAGTTGTGAATCGAATAAATAAAAAAAATAAAAAAAATAAAATTCTAGTTTAGAGTTAAATAACGTGCTATGAAGAAAAGAGAAATCCAAAAGATAAATCCAGCAATTCCAATAATATAATAACCTAAAGTGTTTTTATCTTTATCAATGATGTAATATGCGGAAATCCAACATACAATTGCGGCAAGTGCTCCCAGAATGATATCAGTTGTGATATTAACGGGACTATCTAATTGATCTTCAAATTTTATTCCGATTTCAATAAAAAGTAGATTTTCCAGGAGTTCCCAAATAATCAGTACTATCATTGTTAATATAAATACTAACCATAAAGGGAGAATCTCCTTATTACTATGATGTTTTGGAAGGGTATAGAAGATTGATAATAATATAAATGTCGCCGCACCGAAGCAGATATGACCTATGCTGAAAAAATCAAAAAAGCATTGTCCAGCCTCTTCTCTAGTCAAACCAATAATACATTGTAATAGCATATCTTTCAACTTTTATTAATAATTGATTTAATTATAGTGTTTTTTTTAAATTTATACTTACGTATTGATGACCCTTAGTATATAATTTAATTTAAATGCATTATGGAATTAATTAATTAATTAAATTGTTTTGCATTCTTTAATATTATTATTAGAATATCTGTCAAAACATATTTATTATAAATCATTCACAATTTATTTCTCTATAACATTGTAATAATCTTTTTATGACTTTTTATAATAAATAATGAATAAATTTGCGAAGAAATCTTGCTTTAGTTATATTTTATCATAAAAATAATAAATATAGCTTTAATGCTTTAGTTGGTGCTCTCGAAACTGAGAAGTTTCTCGAAGATATGGATATCTTTTTTTTTTCGAATGAAAAGGAAATTATTGATGGTTTAAATAAAATTCTTAATAAATATGAAAAAATAATCATAGGGATATCCTTTTTTACAACACAGCTATGGGATATTTTTTATTTAATGAAAGATTTGAGAAAATCCTATAATAATAAGCAAATTTATATCGCAGGAGGACCTCATCCAACCGGAGATCCTAATGGAACTCTTAAAATTGGATTTGATTTTGTTGTTGTAGGTGAAGGAGAGGAAACACTTATAGAACTCTTGAAAAAAATCAGGAATAATGGAGATTTTAAAGAAGTAAAGGGAATTGCTTATTATAATGAAAATAATGAATATTATTATACGGGAAAAAGAAGACCCCTTATATTAGATAAATATCCGCCCTTCCCCGTGATAAATTCTAAGTTTGGAGCGATTGAAATAACAAGAGGATGTCCTCATACGTGTTATTTTTGTCAGACTCCTTACATTTTAGGTACTAAACTAAGACATAGAAGTATTGAATCTATAAGTGAATATGTAAAAATAATGAAGGAGAAAAACCTTACAGATATTAGATTTATAACACCCAATGCATTTTCCTATGGTTCTTTAGATGGAAAGACTTTAAATCTCCCAAAATTAGAAGAATTATTGAAAAAAATTAAGGAAATTATAACACCTAAAGGGAGAATTTTCCTTGGATCATTTCCTTCTGAAGTAAGACCTGAACATGTAAATGCTGAATCTATTGGATTAATTAAGAAATATTGTGCAAATGATAACATTATAATTGGAGCCCAATCTGGTAGCCAGAAAATCTTGGATATTTGCCATCGAGGTCATAATGTAGAAGATATTCATAATGCTGTAGAACTGACCTTAAAAAATGATCTAAAGGCAAATGTCGACTTTATTTTTGGATTACCTAACGAAACTGATGAAGATATTGATTTGACTTTAAAACTAATGGAAGATCTTGTACAATTAGGTGCAAGAATTCACACCCATTCATTTATTCCCTTGCCCCAAACTCCCTTTGCCAAAGAAGATGCGGGGAAAATAGCTGAGAGCATTAAGGAATATATCAAACATATTACTTCAAAAGGCCTAGCATTTGGAGATTGGAATAAGCAAGAAAGATTAGCAATTAAAATTGCAAAATACTTACAAACTCGGAAAATCAAATAAAATATAACTATTCGGGTATAGAATAAGTAGTTCCCTCATGTTTTAATGACACTACAACACTACAACAATGGGAATAGTTCCTAAAATGCTTATTATTGAGACCATAATAACTTACACCTTGAGAAGTATTTAATCTGAATTTAGTATGATATAAAATAAATATTCATAGATCTTACAATCATATTTAATATTAGAATATTAAACAATCTTTTTTTATATAATTTTGCATAAAACACATACTAATAATAAAAAGAGTAAAAAGATTAAAGCTAAAAAGTTAAATATAAATTATCAATTTTTTATTCAATAAAATATTTACAATTTAGTATAGAAAAATTTGAATGGTAAATATAATGTCAGATTTAATTGGAGATTTTTGGATTTTTTCTAAGGATGGACTTCCATTAATATCGTTTTATAAAGACGTTAAAATGGATAATGTATTTATGGGAGGCTTCTTGTCAGCGATTGAATCGTTTTCTAAACAATTATCCGGAAAGGCTTTAAAATCATTTACTTTTGGAGATGCCAAATTAGCTTTCTCTCCATGTTTTGAGGGAAATTTGATTCTTGTCTGTAAATGTAATCTAACTTATAAAGAAAAAAAAATTAATAAATTTTTTAATGAAATTATTAAAATTCTTGAGGAAATGTACACAATTGAAGATATCAAGAAATGGGATGGAAATATATCATTCTTTGATGGTTTGAAAGATAAACTTGAGCTTATTTTTAATAAACCTTAAGATATAATGTTATCAAATATGATTTTTATTCTAATTTATGAGAGTAAATAATAAATTAATTATTTTAGAAATTCAAGAAGTGTATTAATCACTAAATCAGGTTCTTGAGAAAAAATAGCATGAGCACTGTTCTCAAAAAATACTAATTTTGCTCCAGGTATTAAATTTGCTAGGATTTCGCCATTTTGAGGTGGTACGAGAATATCTTTCTTACCATGCATTACTAAAGTAGGATTCTTTATCTCTTTTAGTCGTCTACATGCTTTAAACCTCATTATTGCGCTTATTTGACGAGTAAAAGCAAAACCGGGAATAGGTGCCTTTAAATATAATTGTTTGAATTCTTCTATTATATCTGGATTTTCTTTAATAAAATCTTCACTAAAAAGAATAGGAATAAATTTATCATAAGCTTCAGCAGGATTCATTCCTCGTTTAAAAGTTGAAAAAATATCAAAAACATCCTGTGAAGCAATGATAGACTTCGGCTTTCCACAATTTGTTGAACAGAGAACAAGTTTTTCTACTCTTTCGGGATAATTAAGAGCTATTTCCTGTGCGATCATACCTCCCATTGACATCCCCTGAATATGAGTGCTCTCAATATTTAAAGCATCCATTAACCCAATAGTATCCTCAGCGAATGTTCTTATTGAATAATTTATTCTAGGTTTATCTGTAAGGCCTGCACCTCTATTATCAAAAATAATTACTTTAAAATGTTTTGAAACTTTTTCAATAAGTTGAGACCCCCACCAGAATAAATTTCCAGATAATCCCATTATCATAACAAGCGGGAAACCAGATCCTTGGACTTTATAATGAATATTTATATCATTAACCATAATTTTTGGCACGTAATAACATCTCCCTATTTTAATCTGAATTAAATCTGTTTTTTTTTATCATCTACAGATAATATAATATCTACAATATGATTCATAAATTTACTTTTTTGAATTTTACAAGTATGAGCAACTTTTTTATAATTAAAGGATTCTGCTAACACATCAATATAAGAGAGATTATATAAAATTGAAATATTATTATTATTACGCATGAATAACTTACTTAATTCTTCTTTAATTATCTCATCATCAAGAGTTGTCTTTTTTTGAACTCTTCTTTTAATCTCATCAAGTGATTCATTAAAATGTAATTCTCTTATTCTTGTAATAATTGAGCTTAAGACAATCGTATATAATACAACAATATCTATAGTAGTATCCTTTAAATAATCCAATTTATCATGTAATTTTTCACTAATTTCTTTAATAATCACTTGATTAATACCTTTAATTACAGTGAAATTACTTAGATATTCTCCATAAGCTCCTTGTAGAAATAATTTTATATTTGAATTAAAAATATCCTTGTACTTTTGTATGATTTGTCCGGAATTTTTTATTTTTATAGATATTTCAGGCGTTCTTCCCGTTATAATATCTCTCCCACGCTTGTAGAATTGTTGATTAACAAGATTATCTGTTGCTTCTTGTAATTGTTCTATCTCAGTATTCATTCTCTTTTTTCTTATATGTATAGGATTTAAGATTTAATTAAATTTTATATATAATATAAAATAAAGCTTTAATTTAAAAGTATGATTTAAATTTAATAGTTACAATTTATATATTAAAAATTTTAAATAAAAATCCAATTTAAAAAAAAAAAAAATGATTTAAAAATGGGATTAAAAGTAGCTTCAATAGCATGCATGACTGCCTTATTTGCATTAATGTATGCTCTTGTTTTCGTAATCGGAATTTGGTTTTTAGGAGGCTTGGGACTTCTTGGACTTCTAATAATGATCGGTCTCACATTGTTTATAGTATTCCTTCAATATCTAATTTCACCACTTATAATTGGCTGGATATACAGGATTGACTGGATTCCTTATGATCAATATCAAGCACAATTTCCACACTTAGCGGATGTAGTCAATAAAGTCTGTCAATTGAGAGGAGTGAAAATTCCTAGAATGGGAATAGTCCATGATTTAAATCCAAACGCTTTTACATATGGCTGGACAAAGAATAAAGCAAGAGTAGTAGTTACTGACGGAATTTTAAAACATTTGAATGAAGAAGAACAATCAGGAGTAATGGCTCATGAAATGGGTCATGTGGTTCATTCTGATTTTATATTAATGACGATTGTATTTGCTATTCCTTTAGTATTATTAACTATTGCTAGATGGGCTTATTATTCTGCAATATTTTCATCTATGAGAAGGCGTTCAAGAGATAGTGATACTACAAGTTATTTATTTGTGCTTCTCTTCGTCGTTGCAGTTTTATCATATATGGCTTATTATGTAGGATACTTAATATCTTTAATTATTTCACGTATTCGAGAATACTATGCAGATGAACATGCGGCAGAAGTACTTGAGAACCCTAACGCTCTTTCGACGGCTTTAGTAAAAATTGCATACGGTTTAGTTGCTTCTGGAGGTTATGAAACTGTAAAAGAACGAAATAAATCAAAAGTACGTGGCGCTAAAGGATTGGGGATTTTTGACCCAAGTGCAGCATCCCATTTTGCTGCCATGAGCACAGGAGGAAGTGGGAAATTTTCTAAAGATGCAATACAAGCAGCTGCGGCATGGGACTTGTTTAATCCTTGGGCAAAGTATTACCAAATATTTAGCACGCATCCCTTACCAGCAAAAAGAATATTGCGACTTAATGACCAATGTGAACTTTATGGTAAAAAACCAGAAATTGATTTCTCAAAAGCTAGACAAATTAAAGAAGAACAAGCTGGAAAATCAATGCTTCCTGAATTTGGAACCGATGTGTTCATAAAAGAATTACCAATAATACCAATCATATTCGTGTTCATTCTAACCACGATTTGGGTATTTGCATTATTCGGTGTTATACCAATAGCTATTGGACAATGGTCATTTCCTGTCATATTATTATGGTGGGCTATCGCTTTTGTGTTTGTTGGAGTTGGTTGCATATTAAAAACCATGTTCATGTATAAAAAAGGTTATGAGAATAAAACCGTTCTTGATCTCGTGACTTACGTAAAAGCGTCCCCTATTCGATGCGTTCCAGCAAAAGTTAAAGGACAAATCATTGGGCGAGGCGTTCCAGGATATTATTTTAGTGAAGATTTATATTTCCAGGATGAAACAGGATTAATGTATATTGATTATCGATTTGGTCTAAGAATCGTGGATTTCTTTTTTGGAATCCTAACAGCGAAGAAATTAGTAGGACAAAGAGTTAAGATTAAAGGTTGGTATCGTAGAGGACCCGCGCCTTATCTCCAAGTTAAATACATCGAAGCTGAAAATGGAAAGGTATACAAAAATCATGCTAGAGGACTAACGTTTTTCTGGGCAATTCTTGCGTTTATAGTTGCTGCGATAATATTTTCCTTTGCAATCGTATAAAATAATTAACTATTTTTTTATTTTTTATTTATTTATTTTTATCATTAGTTATTCAACAATTTCATTCATAAACTAAATTTTATTATTGTTTTTCCATTATCTAAAATTGAAATTATGAAGGAAGGAAAAAGAGTTCAATTATTAGCACCTTTAAAAAATCATAAATCTTTAAACACCGTGCTGAAAAGTGCTGATGCAGTTTATTTAGGAATCGAATCTTTCAACATGAGAATGTATGGCGACAATTTCAGGCTAAATGATTTAAAAAAAATTGTAAATATTTGCCATGATAATAATATTAGAGCATATCTTACAACCAATATTCTTGTTTATGAAAACGAGCTTGAATTATTGGAAAGTGTTTTAGATAATGCACTTGAAGCGGATATTGACGCTGTGATAGTTCATGATATAGGAGCTATTCAATTAGCGAAGGAGAGGGGGATTAAATTCCATATTTCTACTCAAGCTAGCATTTCAAACTCTTATTCAGCTAATTTTTACCAATCTCTTGGTGCTGAAAGAATAATTTTAGCACGAGAATTATTACTAGAACAGATTAAAGAAATTAAAAGTAAATTAAAAAAAACTGAGATAGAGATTTTCGTTCATGGGGCTCAATGTACATCAATTTCTGGCCGATGCTATTTTTCTGCAGAAATATGTGGCGTTCAAGATTATTCAGCTAATAGAGGCAAATGTATTCAACCTTGTAGAAGGAAGTGGAGTGTAATGGATGATCAAAATAATGAATTTCTATATGATGGCCTTTTTTTTATTAATACGAAGGATCTCTGCATGATTGAATATATCCCTGAATTAATAAAAGCTAATATAGATGCTTTAAAAATCGAAGGTCGAATGAGAGATCCTATTTATATCGAAGAAACTACATCTTGTTATAGAGAAGCCATAGATGCTTATTACAACAATTCCTTTAATAAAGAAAAAGTAAAAGAATGGATGAAACGGTTAAAAAAAGTGTATAATCGAGGTTTCTCAACGGGTTTTTATTTCAGTCTCCCTAAAGGCAGTGAAATTGAAAGAGAACGAGAAGGAAATGTCTCAAATTTCAGAAAAGTAGAGATTGGTAAAGTTTTATCATATTATCCTGAAAAAAGCGCAGCAAAAATTCTCTTAACTTCAGGGAAATTAAAAATAAATGATGAGATTTATATTATAGGAACTCATACGGATACTTATTTACGCCAAAAAATATCATCAATACAAATTAAACAGAAAAAGAATTTATTAGAAACATCTCATGCATCAAAAAACAATCGAATAGCCTTGGGAATTTTAGTTGATAAACCAGTAAAAAAGAACGATAAGATTTTCAAACTGGAAAGAAGTCAACCTATAAAGTCAAATTCTATATAGATATACAATATGATTAAAGTAGAAAAAAAGAAAAAAAATATGTTAGCTGCTCTAAAAAAATGGATTTATTATATAATTATTTACTTATCTTACATATCTTCTGTTAGCTCTTCAAAAGCTTCCATACCTAATTCTATAATCTCTTGAAATGCCATAGCATCTTGAAGATTCCCTTCTACTGTAATATCTCCAGCCATATATGCACTAGTAGCATCTACTTCGCCAAATAGCATCCCGACAGCTATTTCCATCGTAGTTGTAAAAGTAAAAGATGGATTATCAGTTGTATCATCTCCATAAGTAATTATACCTTCTTTCACACCAATCCATTTCTTAATCTCTAAATCACTTATAACTATTTGTACAAGAATATCCATATCCTCTACTTCTTCTTTAATATCTTCATTCTCCAGTGCAACTTGCTTGAAATATTCGAATACTTTTGGCATGTCTTCGGGATCAGCAGCACTTGGTCCTGCATCAAATTTTGCTTTCAAATCTTTTAGTAAAGCTTCATCAACCATTTTAAATTTTCAACCTTTTTTATATTTACAATAAATTAATGTAATAAGTCCTAATTATTAATAAAATAGGAATATATAAAAAGGTTATATTTCTTTCTTCAAGTTTTAGTATAATTCATATCTAATCATTTTAGGAATAATTTTGTGTTCAAAATTAATTAATTCTAAAAATGAAAACAGCTAAACCAAAAATTTTGAATAATTAACTTTTTCTACAACTAAAAATTTTTTTAATTAGCTCGGAATGAAGAAGAAAAATGTAAAAACATCAGATGACCAATATACGTGGCGATTCTGGCCAATAATTTGCTTAACTATAATATATCCAATGAACAACGCCATAGTTGGTTTGGCAATTCCTTTATATTTTTTTAAGCAAGGTTTAAATATAGTAATTATTGGTTTTTTAACTGCGGGAGCAGCCATAACCTATAGCTTCAGTCCCCTTTTATTTCTTAGACTATCAGAAAAATTAGGACGCAAAAAAAGTATTATAATGGCGATGGCTGGTGCAACTATTGCTCAATTCACATTTTACATTACATTAAATCCACTAATTTTCTTTATAGCTAGACTTACAGAAGGGCTTTTCCTTGGTTTTTTTTGGGCGAATATTCAATCAAGCATTTCAGATAATGCATTTCAAGACCATAATAAATACATGGCAAGATTTAATTTATCATGGAATTCTGGTATTTTAATAGGAATGTTAATTGGAACAATAATCTTATTCTATATAAGTGATGTAAAGGTTCTTTTTTATTTACTCCCCTTATTAGTTTTAATTAACACTTTTATTGCAATCCTTTTTTTCCAAGAGTCAGTAAAATTAGATAATAATATAAATGATAATAAGCCCCTCAAACAACAAGAAATTACAATAATAAAAAAAGAAAGAGATTTAGAGAATTTACATATACCTCTATTGATGCCGTTGTTAATATTATTTATATTTGCTTTAACGCGAGCGAGTGTTAGCTTTTTATATCCTATTAAATCAGAAATTTTAGAATTTAAAATTCATACTGTATATCTAATGTCTTTTTTAGCATTCCTTACACAATTAATTTTTACTCCAATTACAAGCACAATATCCTTAAAATTTTTAAAATATATTTCCATTATGGCAATGGCATTATTATTCATAATTTTATTATTATTTGGATTATTCACAGATTTTTTTCTATTTCTTTTTCTTTTCTTGTTAATGGGAGCATGTACAGGAATTTTATATGGAACAAGTTTAAAGCTGATGATAACTCTAAATATAAGAAATAATACTTCCAAATATACAAGTATTTTTGAGAGCTTTTTAGGATTAATGTTTTTGATGGTTCCTATAATCTCAGGGTATTTGGCGGTAATTGGAATCAGTTTCGCTTTCTTTCTAATGTCTTTCTTTATTTTAATTAGTTTACCTATAAATTTAATATGTTTAAAACGATTACAGAATATTGAATAAATTTGGACGTCTTTAAAAAAAAAAACGTATATAAATTTAAAATGGCGCCCACAGCGGGAATTTCATGCTTGGGTACTTCCTAACGCATTTTGAACCCGCGTCGCAGGAGTGACAGTCCCGAATGCTGGACCGGGCTACACTATGTGGGCTGGAGTAATTTAAGTAATAAAATAATAAATACTTATTAAAATAAAAATTTTATTGTATTTAGTTTCGTTAATCCAAACACATAAATATTCAAGTTATAATCATGAATATAAGGAGACATTGGAAAATACTTTCTAAAATTAATTAATTAAAATTGGAATGTATTAAATGGATAATATAAAAAACTTAGAAACAATTCTAAGCGAATTAGGAAATGATAAGAAAAAATTTAAAATTGTTTTAGACAAATTCATCAAATACTCAATTGATACGATTAATAATAATGAGGAACTTCGAGAAGAGCTTGATGATATTGATAATACTTATCAAACTTATATAGATGATATGAATATACAATTTTGGATCAAGGTTAAAAATGGAAAGATCGAGTTTGAATACGGAGTTTATAAAAATCCATCAGTAGAGGTGTGGTTAACTAAAGGTCAAATAATTAATATTATTAAAGGAGATATCAGTGGAAGTGATGCATATATAAAAGGTAAAATTAAAGCACGTGGAAGTCTCACTTTAGGTTTAAGATATATTAAATTATACCGAATGTTTTTTAAATATATTAATGAAAAATATGATTTAAACGGCTTTCCAGGCTGATTTATTCAATTAAATCGAAAAATCTTTTTTTCACTTTTTCATTATTAGATTTATCCAATACGGGAATCAAGTTCATATTAGCATGCTTTTTTAAATCATAAGAAAATATTAAGGGATGGACTAATTCATTTATATCTGTAAAATTTTTTTCATTTCTTAATGATTCCGTGTCTTTTAAAAGGAATTTAGCAATTTCAAGCTCTTCTTTTTCATTCATTATTTTATCAAGAATAATTAGTTATTAATTCATAAAAAATTTTTTTAGAAATAACATATGAAACTATATAACATATTTTCCTATAGTTTTTAAAGTTCTTAAAAAAATATGATCTCATTAAAAAAAATGACGGGTCTGTAATCTAGTCTGGATTTTTTCTTATTTCAAGAAGAAAAACATATAGGGTGCCCGGCTTCGGACTGGGATTTTTGGTAAGATCTACCGCCAAACCCGTAGTCGCAGGTTCGAATCCTGCCAGACCCATCTTTATGTATGTTAATTAAGATTTGAGAATAAGATATATTGAAATATATCTTTAAAAGTCTGAATGGTATCCATATTTTTGTAATAGATAAAATTATGGAAGAATATAAAACAAATGATTATATCACTTTAAAGATGAGGAAAAAAGAAATATAATACCTCATGAAGAAAAAATTCTAAATTCTAAATATAATACAACATTATTAATGATTAATGACCGTGGAAAAGAATAAAATTCTTAACAAGTTTTTCAAGCCAGTTCCTATGGGTTTAACGGGCTTTATGGCATTTATCATCACTGTTATTGGATTCATGTTAGCCGCTTCTTACATTCCTAAATTTAGCATATTTAACACAATGTTATCCGATTTAGGAAATGGTGAAGGTGGGATTTTTTTTAATGGTGCATTGATTATTTCTGGCCTTCTCGCCCTTCCCTTCTACTTTTACTTAATAAATCTACTTAATACTCATAATCTCAATAGAAAATTACAGGCTTTATTGATCATTAATTGTTTATTAACCATTACCGCATACATTTTATTAGGATTTTTTCCATCAATCGGAATCAATTTGTTTTTTGAATTCATTCATGGTGCCCTTACGTTAATATGTTGGCTCTCTGGAATGATTTTCTATTCATCATTTAGTTATTTGGTTTTGAAATATAAAGAGCTCACTAGATTTCATGCCTTGATAGGATTCAGCGCATCTGCCTCACTTTTAATTGGTGTGATAACTTGGAGCCCGATTTCTGAATGGATAATGACGTTTTTTATAAGCCTTTTTATTCTTACAAATTCTCTCTATTTAATAATTAAGCATAAAAAAGTAAGAAATAGAAATAATTTTTAATGATATTAAAGAATTAGAAAGGCGATCCAAAATAATAGGGAGAGGGATTAAAAATCTAAATCATTTTCATTATATCTCGTGCCATTTGATTTAAAAGCATAATTCCCATGCCCAACTTTATGTGAGAAGAAAAAAATAGCACTAAAATGGTTTTTGTATTATAAAAATCAAGATATTCAGAGCAGACTTTCTGTTGATTTTCTAATTCGAGAAGCATTTTCTTTACTCCAACGAGCTTCTTTTTATCTCGAATTTCAAATTCTCTAATAGCATTTACTAATACTCCTTGAGGAAGAGAAGAATATAAAATGTTACCTTCAATGGTAAATAATCCGCTACCCAAAATATCTTTATCATCTATGGCACTCCTTAGAAGATTAATGATTTCTCTAAATTTTGGTAATGAACTAAGAGTATTTGAATGATCTGTTAAGTCTGACTCCTCTTTTGAAGGTTCTGCACCTCCGCTGAGTATCTCTACCTTTGAGAGTTCATAATCTACTCTCTGATAACCTCTAACCTTGAAATTTTTATCAATAAAGGCTTGAAAAGTATGTTCACATACTAAACCACTTGGAATGGAGATTGTGGTTAATTGTTTACTCTGATTAATAACTTTATCTGGAATTTTTATTTTATTCTTATTTTTACATTCGGGACATATCAAGGGCACTTCTTTTATTTGCCCTCCATAATTCTCTTGTATCATTTTTTTCTATATTAAAAACTCATTTTTTCTCTTAAATCATTAGAAATCATTATCTTTTAAAATTATTATGCAAAACATAATTTATTATACTAGGAGAATATATTTATTATAGAAATGACGATAACTATTGATCTCGATTCTGTCTTGAATAACTTAGTTAATAAACTCGGAAAGAGTTGTTTTTTTGTATTAATTACTTCTAATAATGGGGCTGTTTTAAAAAGCTATATTAACGAGGAAGAGTTTAATAAGTCTTCCATCAGCGTGAATATCGCCCAGATATATGAAACTGCTGAGGAGATAACCGAAAATATTGGAATACATAGCCCAGACTTTAATGTCATTCACTCAGATAATTTTTATATATTATCTTTTAAAATATTAGAAAAGATTATTATATTATTAACAGAAGACCAAGTAGATATAACACAAATCTTTCGGATTATTAATAGCACTATTTCACCCAGTAATTAAAATCTATCTTAATATAATTTAATAAATACCAATAATTTATAAAACCAATTTTTAAATTACTTATTAATTCTATTCTTATATTAAACTTATTAAATTTGTGAAATAAGAAATGAAATACGAAAAAAATCAATATAGCGAAGGTATTAGTTTATGTACCCTTATTATTGCTGGAGTATTTTTATATTGGGGAGTAAGTATTTTAATAGGAGGAGGTTGGGTGCCTTGGTGGGGGATTATTCCCTTAGGGATTGGAATAATTATTGCTGCAGGTCAAATCGCAGTTTTAGCAAATAGAGGAAAATTAAGAAATGCAGTTAAATATGAATATATTGATAACCCGAATGCATCAATAGAAGAAATTAGCAAAAAAACAAGCATCTCTAAAAAAGATGTTCAAGCAATTACGTTAGACTTGAAAATAAGAGGCGATTTGCGTGGAAAATTCTCTACTAAAACGGGTGTTTTTAAGACAATTCCAGATCAAGTAAATAATAAAGCATCAGAACAAATAAAGAGAAATTTTTGCGCCAATTGTGGATCTCCTATTAAAAAGGATCACGCTGAATTTTGTGCTTTCTGTGGGTCAAAAATAGAATAAACTTTTATTTTCTTATGATTAAATAATCTTTAATTCCATCTCATATAAATATAATATTATAAATGAAGAGGTTGTGTGCATGAATAAAATGCTTGCTGCAGTTTTCCACAAAAATAACGGTGAAGGAGGAGAAATAAGATTAGAAGAAGTAAATATTCCTCAAATTACAAGGAATGATCATGTCTTAATAGAAGTCAAGGCATGTGGAATATGTGGCACGGATTTAAAAATCATGGAAGGAGGACATCCTGCTAATGATAATATAATTTTAGGCCATGAATTTGTAGGAGTTGTGAGAGAAATTGGTAAGGATATTATTGATCTAAAACTAGGTGATGAAGTCGTTGTTGATCCTAACGAAAAATGCGGATATTGCATTAATTGTAGGCGTGGTTATTCTAATCTCTGCGAATACATGGCACAAGGAACTACATTTGGAATTTTTCAGCACGGGGGATATACTAAATATTGCGTGATCCCCAGAAGTGCAATCTTTAAACTTCCAAATAACATTGATATGACCGCAGCGGCGTTAATCGAACCTCTATCATGTGCTGTCCATTGTCATAATATTGCTGATGTAAAGGAATCGGATAATGTAGTAATTATGGGTGCGGGACCAATGGGATTAATCATAGAATCAGTAATAAGAAAGCATCCAATTAAAAAATTAATAATAATTGAATTAGATGATTGGAGAAAGCAAAAAGCCCTTGAGATTGGTGCAGATAATGTAATAAACCCTAATATTCAAAATATTAAAAAAGAGATAATGAAGATAACAAATGACGAAGGAGCAGATGTTATCATTGATGCCGTAGGAATATCTGCTACATTTGAAAATGCTACTAAAATATGGGCCCCAGGAGCTAGATTGATATGCTTTGGACAAGATTACAGAGCTGAGGCTAATATAAAACCAAACGATATCGTAAGATACCAAAGAAAAATAATGGGGTCATATATTGGTAATGCTAATGATTTTTTAGATGCAATAGAACTCATAGCAAATAATTCAATTAAAATTGATAAATTAATCACCCATAAAATACCTCTCGAAGAATTAATATCAACTGGATTAAAATTAATGAAAGAACGAAAATGTATTAAAGTTATAACAATTCCATAATAATGGTTTTAAATGCAACTTAAAACAATTTTATTGTTAATTAAAAAACTCATCCCATCTAAAAATGGAATATCAACCGTGGATACTTCTGGGGATGGAAAAGCAGATTCAATTCAAATTAATATAATAAATAAAATCTTTCCTTTTTTAATTACTAAAACGATTAATTTCGGAGATTATTTCGACATTAAAAATGTGGATTTTATGAATTATGTAGAATTCTCATTAGATGATCAATCTATTGATATTTCAAAAGAAATATTAGATATAAATGCAATTCGAGAGCGAGTCAAAATCTATTTAAAAGGAATTGGATATACTATTGATGATATTTTACAGGGTAAAGCAAAGTGGGTAACCATCGGTCTTGGAGATAAGATATCTATTTTGATTAAAATGGATAGTCAAATCCTAGAAAAATTCACAGAAGGAAAACACGTATTTAAAATTAAACATAAAAACAACCCACTATTTGAAATTGATTTTGAATTAACCAGTAAAAATATGAACGTGCGATTTTAACTCAAATTTTACTTGATTGAAATTAAAAAAAAACATGAACTTCAAAACTAATCTTCATCCGACAAAAATGTCGCTCAAGGGCTATAGCTTTATTAATGATGTTTTTGATCATTTAGATAATAATCATTTTCTGTTTCAGTCATTAAATATTTCTGAACAA
>JAEOTJ010000030.1 GCA_016839905.1 Promethearchaeota archaeon
CGCTTTTTTCATTTTATCGCTATTAAGCTTAATAGTAGAAAAAATCCCATTATACATTTCTATAATTGAATATAAAGTATTGAATGAATTCTTTATTAAAATTTTTAATTCCTGAAAATCTCGGAAGTATCCTGTTGGAGCACTCTTAATTATCATTGTGGCTGTAAATAAATCTGATATTATTTTTGAAGACCTACTTCTTATAAGTTCAATTGTATCTGGATTTTTTTTTTGGGGCATGACACTTGATACCGAGCAGAATTGATCATCTAACTCAATAAAATCGAATTCTCTCGATGACCATAATAATAAATCTTCAGCTATTCGAATAAAGTGTACAGATATTATGGATAAACACATTAATGTCTCCAAAATGTAATCTTTAGAACTTACGGCATCTATTGAATTTTCAATTACATCTTGAAATCCTAATATTGATGTTGTTCTTTCTCTATTTATGTTAATATTTGTACCTCCAATCGCACATGCTCCAAGAGGATTCATATTAACTCTTTTATAGATCTCTTCAATGCGGAGAAGAGTTCTTAAAATTTGAGAATTATAATTGTTTAAATAATGAGCAAAGACTCCTAATTGCCCCCTTTGAAGATGTGTATAGAGGGGCATAAAAATAAGAAGAGTTTTTTCAGACATTTTTATTAAGATCTCAGAAAATTCAAACAGTATTTTCGTTAAAAGATTTAATTCCTTTCTTATCTTTAATCTAATATCTACAGAAACTTGATCATTTCTAGATCTCCCCGTATGAAGTTTTCCACCGACTTCAATTCCAATGTCATCGATGACACATTTCTCTATAAATGGGTGAATATCCTCATAATTTTCATCTAATTTGAGTTTATTATTCAAAAACTTTTGTTTAATTTTATCGAGAGAAGTTAAAATCATCTTTATTTCTGTTTTATTAAGGATTCCTTGCTCATATAACATAATATTGTGAACTTCTGTCCCAATGATATCCTCTTCTGCAATCCATAGGTCATCCTTCAAGGAAGATAAAAATTTTAAGACTTTTTTATTTAGAGGTGCTTTTAATCGTTCTCTATAAATATCTTTTTCCATCTCAAATCAAAATAAGTGCTGTTTTTATGATTAATAATTAAAGATAGGATATAATGGAGATACATTATACATATTTTCAACTCTTTTTCATTTTTAGTATCATTTCCATAATTTTCAATATTATATTTTATACCTATAAAAAGAAAGATTATTCTTTAGTTAACGCAAAAAAAATCGTAATAATTTTCTTAATCATCTCGTCAGTGTTTCTTGTTCTGGGATTACCTTTTTTTATTACAAATTCTCCCGGAGTTATTATAAGTTCTTTTGATAGATATCTTATTCCAATTATATTATATAATTTTGCTGTGTTTTTTTTTAGTATTTCAATAATTTTTTTTTGCCTACCTTATCTTGAAACAGATGAAAATTCAATTAATTTAGATATTCCATCTTATCCTAGTTCAAAAAAAGGAACAGTTAAAATAGGGAGATGTTTAAAAGGTAAAAAAAGAAAACATAATTTTTTCCTTTCAATTAAGGATCTTGAGAAGCATATGTTTATTTGTGGAGCAACGGGTACAGGAAAGAGTAATTTTTTACAAAATTTTCTGATAAATTTCACTAATTATCATAAAATTCCATTTCTATTAGTTGAATTCAAAGGAGAATATCATTTTTTACAAAAAATAATCAATGATGTTTTAATTCTCTGGCCAGGTGAGAATTTCTCAATTAACATCTTTAATCCAGAGAATAGCAATCCTGCTATACACGCTGAGAGAATATTTGATATTTTGAAGAGTGGCAAATTTTTAGATGAAACTGAGTTTAGCCCTCAAATGGAAAAGGTACTCGTTGAAATCTTGATTAATATGTGTCAAAATGAGGAAAATCAAAATTGGAAAGGATTTGAATATTATAGCAAGATATATTTGAAAAATAAGCAAAAAGAAATCCCAATGTTAAATCAAACTCTAATCAGTATAAAAAACAGGATACGACGTTTTTCTGCAGGTCCATTAAGAGCTTTATTTGAAAAAAGTTCAGAGATAGATATGAATGAACTATTTAAAAGGAATATCATCCTCGATCTTAGCTCGATAATCCGCTTAGGTGGTGAGAAAGAAGATGCTCTTTTTTTCTTGAATGTAATCTTAAAATATTTATGGGATCAAAATTTAACTAAAGGAGCATACGATTTCAAGGGAATAAAGCATGTGTCGATTATTGAGGATGCCCAGTATTTCGCGCCTCATGGATTAATGGAAAAAACTA
>JAEOTJ010000083.1 GCA_016839905.1 Promethearchaeota archaeon
GATTTTCATAAAATTCTTGAATATAATCAACAGAGATATTTACATCAAATATGATATTAGTATTATTAGATATAGTGAATAAAAATTGTTGATTTATAGGATAAATAGTAATATTTGATATCGTTAATTTCCCCTTTCCAGCACCTCCTGAAATTACAGTGTAATTAAATTTTTCATTAGTAACAATTCTTAAATTTGCCGTAGCAGGATCAATTAAATTCCAATTATCTGTTCTTCTACAATTACTAATTTCAAATGAAATATTTTTAATTGCCCATCCTTCACCATTATCTATAATTGAAATAGAGTCTGTTATATTTGGTTTATAATATTTAGTATTAATTCTATCTCTTATAAAATATGCAGTAGAAATAATGTCAATAGTATTAATAAATGATCCTCCTATAGTAAAGTTAAAAATATTATCATCTAAAGAACTCTTCTTATTAAAATTAAATGTTATTCCTAACCATTCTCCAGGAGGGCCAATTAATTTTTTAGTTACCCCATAATCAGAAGTTGCATTATTATTATGAACCATATTATAGCCTCCAAAAGGATCATGAAAAGTAAAATTTACATCACCAGCATCAACATTCGGATCCCAACTAACATTATAAAAATCAAATATAATTTTTGTTAAATTCCAACTATTTGAAATATCTGGTATAGAAAATTTAAATGCATGACTTGAATTTTGAATTAAATCGTCTTTTATCGTAAAAACTTCAGAAATTTTCCCGTATGGCTTAACAGATATATTCACATAATCAGACCAATATACATTTTTAGGAGAATCATCGTTCTCCGATTGATTCAATATTAACTCATTCGCTAATGGTAATAATATTAAATTTAATGGATCAGGATCTGTATATCCAGATTTAGATGCTATAATTTTTACAATATAACCTTGATTACTTGCTAATTTAGAAGTATCTATTATTCCTTGGTGTCTTCCTTTATTTCCTGGTTCTATAGGCATTGATCCAGTAAGTATTTCAGTTTGTCCTTGTAAAACTTGAAAACTCATTGAATCCGCATATGTATATCCTAACTCTTCATTGCCTCCTACCTTAGTAACATTGAATAAGGCTCTTATTTTAACTTTAGTTCCCCATTTTGTTTCAATATTATCATTGGGATTAATTGAGATTAGAGCAGTTTGATAATTATCAGGATTGACATCAACCCATATATTATATGACGAAGCAGATGAAATAGTAAAATTAATATCTTTATCTAAAAAGTTGTTTCTTAACGTGCTCATATTAAATGATTTTGAATCTTGAAAAAAGAAAGGTTGAATCGAATAATTACCATTAATATCGGGTCCCGAAGAATTCCACCATCTAAATATTGCTCTTCCATTTTCATCCGTTGTTAAAGTTACTATTTCAGGTCCTATAGAATTATTAGCTTTTAAAATTAATTCAACACCTTCAATTGGAGGATTAGGTATTGATCGTTCATATACAGTAAAATTTACAGTTG
This sequence comes from Promethearchaeota archaeon, assembly GCA_016839905.1. The sequence continues at coordinate 1,495 of JAEOTJ010000083.1, forward strand.
TCAAATTTACAGGTATAATAAAATCAGAATTTGGGTTATCAATATCTCCAGATCCTAAGTTAATTATATTTGGATTGTAATTATTATCTTGATAAAATATTGTATAATTATATTGTATTGGAGTAGTATTAACCCACCAGAAGTGTGCTTGACCATTCTGGTCAATAGTGCAGTTCCGAATCCCTCCAAATCCGCTCGTGCTATTTCCGACGATGATCCAACCAGACTCAACGGGTTGTCCATCTATATCCTTAATAGTAAAGTTATGTGAGGTTACATTACATATGAGATTAATTTCTTGAAAAAGATCCTGAAAATTATACTCTTTTAATGTTTCATTAACAACTTCATAAAAACCCTTTACAACTTCTGAATAAATAGAAACACTAAAATTATATTTTCCAATTTCTAATTGTGTAAATATAGTACTTCCATCGGCATCAGCGATTCTACTATCAATAGGATTAAAAGAAAAGGACTTATTGATTAATGAAACGTTTGCATAAGGAATAGGATTACCATACAAATCAATTATATTGATTTTTACACTAGCTGATCTTGGTTCTTCTTCATTTAATACTGTTGATAATGAATTATTCGTGTATAACCATTTCATATCATTTAAATCTAAGACGCGATTGTAAATTCTAACATCATCAATTTGACCTGTAAAATATGATCCCCCCATATAGCCAGGATCCGTTGTATAACCAATGTAAGGATTAGCTAAGGCAGATCTACCAACCATATTTCGACTATATGTTGTAGCAAGGCCTCCATCTAAAAATAAATGATTATTATTTGCATTCCATTCGCCAGTTCCTACGATATGATGCCAACTATTCGCTGGATTTGAAAAACTATGGGAGATTTGCATATCTCCATCATTAATATCTTCATAATACCAACGTATATTAGAACCACTCACGTCTAAGAAAAAGTAAATAGCTCCTAATGTCATATCAAAAAGGGTTCCAGAAGCACCATTAAACCATAGAGATATTGAAAACGCTCCACTAGGAATAGGATTTCCTGAGCATGATACATAATCGTTATCACCAGAACCACCAAAATCTAAACAATATTCTTCACTTATAGAACTTGAACTCCAATCACCTGACTCCATATTTATAAGCGTTCCATCATTGCTACTGACAGAATCTTCCGTATAAGTTCCAGATCCTTCTTCAAATCTCCACCAAGCTTGAGTTGGAATTCGATCTTGCATAAAATAATTATTATCTATCTCAACTGAATTATTACCATAATAGAGATATGTATCATATTCGGTTGAACTTGCTGAAATATTTGTTTCGAACCAAATAGTTGCTATATCATTGTTTGGATAGTCTGAATAAAAATAATACCTTGTAGGAACGCCATTTTCAATGATTCTTAAATCCTTTAAACTAGAATTCATTTTCCCTTCATTTACTAATTGGGTTTGATTTATCTTTAATGAAACTGTATAATTTTCTAAATCAATGGTATGAGGATTTGTAATATTTATTAATCTTCTATACCGAAAAGAACCATTCCACCAAGGATCATTGCCCCAAGAGCTTGATCGTGGAATATTATTTATTTCATTATTGATAATTATTTCTTCATTTGTACAATTTGATTTTGAAAAATTATTTGGAATATTAATCAGAGTACTCATAAGGACATTTATTATAATCAATCCAAAAATTAATAATAGACCATTAAGATTTTTCTTCTTAATCATATTCTGTTCATCTTTATAAAAAGTTATTAAAATAAATGATAATAATATTACAATTGATTTTATTAAAAATAAGTAATAAAAATAATTATTTTAACATCATATTTTTTTTATACTATAAGTTTAACTATTCATTATTAGATTTTAATCTATCTTTTATCAAATTCTTAAATATTTTTCTCCTACAATCTCTTTTTAGAATGTTAATTATATAATTGAAATCTTTTTTCTTAATTTTCTAATAATAAATAAATTTTTCTTTTTTTAGGATTATTTGGGTTATCAATAATAAAATTTCCACTCATCCTTGTGTTATCCATTAGAATTGCGCCAATATCCTTCATAATCCTATCATTTTTCGGGTAAAATTGAAAAACTGCTTTTGATTCTGGCTTTAAAATGATTTCTATTGATTGAGTAAATTTAATAAACTTCTTTCGCATTGTCTCATTATTTATTTCTTTATAAATCCATTGTAATGCGGATATCGAAATAATTGCGTCAAAAATGTTGGATCTAAACGGAACAAGGCACATATCCGTAATAATGGGTTTAAGTTCCCGATTATCATAAAAATATATAAAGTCAGAAATTATATCAAGAGCAACTACATTGTAACCAAGCTCATTCAAATATATAGAAGAGAATCCTGGACCACATCCCATGTCTAAAATAAAAACAGCTTTTTTATTAAGATCTAATAATTCTAGGGCTCTAATAGTAATTTTTTCTTGAATTCGCATCATACTTTTTGATGTAGCATATTGAGTAAGTGTTTTACCTTTAAAATAATCCAAGACACTCTCAAATAATTCTTCAGGTCTTTCTTTTTTTACATCAAAACGATAATGATCTTTCAATTTCTTAAGTAGCTTTTTTATTTCAATATAATTAATTGAATGCGATATCTTGTGTATTTTTTCTTTTCTAAATCAAAAATTTATTAAATTTTTATAACTTAAATAATTTAAACTAACTTATAGTTTTGATACAATTAGTTAATAATTGTGATTTAATTGCCTGATAAAGAAGAAAAATTACTCGTGCGAAAAGCTACTGTTAATTTAAGACGAAAATATGGTAGAACTAAGCAAATTAATATTGTAGAAAGAGATGCTTTTATTCCCAATAATATTGAAAAAGATATTAGAGAAAATTACTTAAAAAAGAAATCCATATCTACCACAGAAATAGCTTTAAAATATGATATTAGAGTTTCTACCGTAAAGCTATTATTAAAACAATATGAAAAAGAAGGTTTAATAAAATTATTAGATCCTTCCTTGAAACTTAAAATTTACATTCCCGTCTAGAATTAAAAAACTCATTTTTCAGGTTCTTTAGAAACTACAGAATTTTTTTCTTGTTGGGATTCAATTTCTTTCGTTTTTATTTTAGTTTTACCGTGAGCCCCTTTAATATCTGGTTTTTCTTCATACTTTTCAATAATTTTTTTTGTTAATTCTTTTAGTAATATTAATTCTCTTTCAGTTTCAGAAATTAAGAACGATTTAATATGCTTTTTTAATACTATCGCAGATTCTATATTATGACTATAACAATAAAACAGATAACTTTGTGGAATATTTTTATTAACTTTTAATCTTCCTGTTCTACCATTCCTAGGATCATTATAATAAACTATATTGTCTTTTATTGAATATATAGCAACCCAATGGTTCCTTTTATTTAAAGCAATACAGCTTACTCCATTAATCTTTTTATTTTTTAGATGTTTGGTCATTAAAGAAATTTTATTTTTATACACTTTTGAATCCTTGACAAAATCTTCTTTATTAAAATAAATTGTTCCATAAGGTCCAAGACTCTCATGCTCTTGATGATGAAATTTACCTCCAAATAATACAAAAAGAACTCTTAATTCAAGATTTTTTCTCATGGTAAGTAAACTTCTTTTCAAGATGTATGGATTAACGAGATTTGACTTATAAAAAGCAGAGAAAAGGCCCTTGATTTCTTTAGATGCTACTTTTAATTTATTAGAAACCTTCTTTTTTAGATCATTTGAGAAAGTAAATTTATAATCCTCATATAATATAGGAATTTTCTTTTTTAACTCCTCTGTCAGGTCATTTTCTCCCAAGCTTTTTAATAAAAGATAATCTAAGGCAATTGACCATTTAAATTCATTCAGGTTTTTTCTTTTAATAAGAGATTTTGGAGCGAGGAATTCAATTTCGTCATATAGCGAATTTAAAAATTTTTTAAATTTCAAATTGATTTCTGGATTTATCAACATTAAAAATGTACTTAAACCGCAAGTACTTGGCATTTGCTTATAGTTTGGTAATAGATTATTATTCAAGGTATTCAAGTTATTTAAAATTTGGAAAAAATTTAATATTTTTTATGTTTTTAGTTTTTAATGTTTTTAGTTTTTAAAAATGCAGATGTAGCCTAGTTTTGGTAAGACGCCAGCTTCGAGTTTCTTAAGAATGGTTTTGACCGAGAAAGCTGGTGCGCATGAGCGCTCGGGGGTTCGAGTCCCTCCATCTGCGTTTTACAATCTTAAATACTATCTAAGAGAGTCTATATGGCTAACCAACTCGTAAAAAATATTGTAGAAAAACTCATTAACTTTATAAAATATAATCCAGATGATTTAATGAATAAAAGATTGTTAGAGAAACTAATCAATAGAGCTTTTTCTGACACAACCACTAAAAATCTGTTTAATGAACAACTAGTAAATAAAATTGTAGAAAAACTTTTTAATTTTATAAAATATAATCCGGATGACTTAATGAATAGGAGTTTACTTGAAAAAATTGTCAATGAGACTTTTTAGTAGAGAAAAGTGTTTTAAATGGATTGTTAAAGGAAGAAAATTAAGAAAAACAAAAAATGAATTGAAAAAGAGTAATTTAATAAATTTATTGAATGATTTCAAAAATGATATTTTCCATTTGAGGCTTAGCAGCTTCAATTTTATCTAATATATCTACCGTTTTGTTTAAATCTTCAATATCTTCTTCTATAATAAAAAGCAAATAAAAGTCTAAATTACCAAATTTTAGAACTTCCACTAAGCCTGAAAATCGTGTTCCATCATCAAATTTATCTGAAAATTCAAATAGAGTTCGACTTTCAGCTACGATTCTCCTTTGAACTTCAATATACATGTCATAAATTTTTAATTTGGTTTTTAATTGAAGATGAGGCCGATAATATTCTCCAATAGTTATTCCTCTTGAATCAAATAACGCAATCATTATGGAATTATAATTCCGACTAATCTCAGCAAATAGATTAGAAACCATTTCCATCTTATCAAAAAGCATCGATAGACCGATAGAGAATGCATCCATTACAGACTTAATATCATATACACTGGTCTCGAAGAAAAATATATCAAAAGACTGATTATATCTAGTTAAAGCTTGTTTTAGAGTAAGAATCTTTTTATTGAGATCTTTTTCTTTAATGAGTAAGGGATCTACTTTATGAAAAAGAACCGCTATAGGGGGATTTAGCTGCTCCTCCTTTAAATAGATTATGATCTGATCTAAATAATCCATTGCTTCACTATATCTTGTATCTGCTTGGGAATCTATTATATAAAAAATTAAATCAGTGCCCCCCAAATACTTTCCAGGATCCTTTAAATAATCTTCTCGGTATTGGTCTTGTCCTCCAAAATCCATTCGAAAAAACTCCAATCCAAGAAACTTAAATTGGTCTCGAGCGATTCTTTTGGTAGGCATTAATGCCTCAACCTCTTCTTCAAATCCAAATCGTTTAGTTATCGCTCTAATAATTGAAGTCTTGCCTGCAGCGTCCAATCCAAGAAAACATACCTTACGTGGAATATTTAATACACCCAATTAATCATTTATGAATTAAAAAATAATTTGTATATATATTTCATTGTAAAAGATCTTAATAATACTTGCTATAAATTTTTCCTTTATTTTTTAATCATAATAACCAATGAAATTATAAAATATATATTTATACAAATGAAAAAAAATTATCCTCCACTTAATGGTATTGATAAATAGACCTTGTCGCCTTCCTTTAGTTCAGTTTTATATTTATTAAGATATTCAATGTTTCTGCCGTTGACCAAAATAAGGATTTTTTTATTTAATTTTTTTTTATTCTTACTTAATAGACCCTCTTCAAGGTAATCCTTATAATCTTTAAGAAATTGAGATATAATATCTCCTACTATCTGGCCTTCATATTTTATTAAATTTTTCTCTACATTTAATGCAAAAATGTTTAACAGATTAAGATCTACTTCTACCATTATATCATCCTTAGAATCAATGTTTACTCAATTTAACGTATGATTTTAATCCTTTTAAGTATATTTCTTATAAATTTCATATTATATTATATTTTTCCATGCGTGTGATGGCTTCTTCAATTGCTTCATTTAAATTTAAGGAATAATATAAACTTTTTAATTTTTCAATGTCAATTTCTTGATTTTTTGGTTTGAACTTACAATAATCAATTTTTTGTAAATTATTTGAGATTTTTGAAAGATATAGTTTAATTTGATCTGAATCCAATCCGATAACGGGAGTAAAAATCGGATAACCCGAAAATAAATGGTTTAAAGCTATTGATCCTAAATCAACATTGTCAGGACAGAATTTAAAGTCATTTAGGCTAACCCCATCGGTTATTGCTTTTATTCTTTTATGATTTTCAATTTTCACATCTTTTAATAATCTCGAGATAATTTCAAATCGAACAAGTCTACAAATTGAACAAATGTTCTTTGGGTCTTGTATTCTCTTTTTAGCCTCTTCTAAAACTCTTGCCAAATTTATCCTTATAATGGTAAACTTAAAATTCGGCATGAACAAAACTGCCTTTTTCCAATTAGATAGTCTCATTTCAAAATCCTTTTCAGTTAAATCAAATAAAACGGGATATATTTGACTGCCGCGTCTTGCAATTAGAAATCCTGCAAGTAAATCGCTTAACCTACCAACATCCATTATGAAAATATTCTTATTTTGCTCAATTGGCATTCCACCCCACACACTTTTGATAATCTCCGTAAAAATATATGAGAATTCTCCTCGAACCTCTACAAAAATCTTCTTTTTAGGGCTCGTTAAATTCACTTTTAAGTTTAATTCCTTAAAATTATCTAAAATCGCCTTGCCTCCTTTTATTGCAACATCCTTGGATGAGAAGTCGTGCTTTCCAGATCTTTTTACTCTAAGAGCAAAAGTATCCCCCTTATTTAGAACTTTATCGCTTACTTCCAAGATTCTTTCTACGATATTTTTAAGATTGCTAGATGTCTTTAATGCCGGGCTGAAAGAATGTATTCCGAATACTCTTTTTAACAATTCTGCTGCTCTAAGAATATCTTCATTTTTAAAAAAGAACAATACCCTTGTAGAATCTTTACTCAGGTGATACTTATGAAAGGGAATTTCAGAACGTTGTAACATGTTCTTTATATTTCGCATTAGAGATTTTAACATGCGAATTTTTACTTTTGTTGACTTTAACCAGATTTCATTGTATCGAATCAAAATCAAATTATAATATTCTAAATTAGGAGACTTGCTCATTTTTTTTATCTTTTTTTTCTAATTTAACCGGATGTCCCATATATATGGCATCCTCCTCCAATACATCATCATAATTAGTATAAGAATGTGCAGATAATTTTGCATTTTTCTTTATTATTGTGCCTGGTAAAAGAATACATTTGGAACCAATTAATACGTTATCCTCAATAATAATTCTCTTTAAAATGAAATTATCCTGTTCAATACCAAAACTTAATATCGTGCCTCCCATCCCAATGATAACATTATTACCAATTGAAACGAATTCTGAAGAAATCCAGCTATTATCGCATATGGTGTGTGGTCCAATCCTCACTCCAAATAATCTAAGCATGAAACGATTTTTAAGCCAAGGAAATGGATTTGAGGCAGCGATGAAAAGTGGCCATTTTTTTACGATATTTCTCAAATTCCAATATAAATAGTCTTTATCATTAATATCGCGTTTGAAATAACCCTCTTTGGGTTGATGAAATAATTTAATTATTTTTAAAAATAGAAATGAAAAGATTAATGCGCTCAATTGTAGTATATAAATTAATAAAAATATATTGAAAGGTAATAGTAAAAAAAATAACCAATAATAATATTCATTCCAAAATGATATAAAATACCAATATTCAAAAATTGAACAAGGAATAAAACTAAGAATTATTATAATTAAATACAACCATAGATATTTATTACGAATTCTTTCATCTATTGGTGTCGGAGAATCACCCTTCAAACTTGCTGGTTGAAACATTTATTAGCTTTCCTCCTCCTTCTTTTCTTCCATTTTTGTAATGCCTTTGATTCTTTCAACTTTTTTTTTTGATTCTTCTACAGATTGAACCGGAAAATTTATGCTTACAGGAGTTCCAACATGTATTAAATTACCCTCTAATTTTTGCCCGATTTGAGTATAACTATTTGCTCCTAAAATCGCTCCATCTTCTAAAATCGTTCCTGGACTTATTATTGTGTGAGGACCAACAATGCAATTTTTACCAATTTTTACCTTTTTAATAATAACTTTATTATGATATAGAAGATGTGAAAAAATACATGTGTGTATAGATGTCATGGTATGATCTCCAATTTCTACGAATTCAGGATCAATATAGCCCTCATAAGTAACTACATTGCTTCCAATATGAACTCCAAAACATCGATAAGCTATAATATCAAGCCATGGTAATGGTAATGCTCGTGAGAGCCAAATTGGAAAATATACCGTCCAAAATCTACGATGCATGTATTTCCAATCCTTGCTACCTTTTTCAAATACTCCTTCTTGAGTAGGATGAAGGCTATTTAAAATTTTTACAACCACTGCAGAAAAAAGAACTATTGTTATCCAAAACAAAAAAATACTCCCAAAAATATTTAGTGGGAGTAAAAGCCAAAAATACCATCCTCCCTTAAAATCTATAGGATAGAATTGAGTCCCTGTTAAAAGAAAATATAGTTGGTTCCAGAACCATAAATTTAAGATAACTATTACTATTCCACCAATAAATAGTTGAACAAGGATTATTAATGAAAATGGAGTTTTATATACTCCTGATGTGGATATATAATCAACATCCAAATAATTTAATTTTTGCTCTTTAATTTCCATGAGATTAAACTTAATTCTATTTTCATTTAGTTCTTTTAATATTTATATTTAAAGAACTAATTTTTTTACTCATTGATGTTATTTAAATAAATCTATTTAATCTTTTTCTATCTTAGACCTTATTATTCTTATTATTATTTTTTTTTTTTTTTGTAACTAAGTATTATAAATAGTTAAAAATTAAATCTCTTTATCATTAAACATAAATATTCTAAAAAAATATTAAAATCATAGAATTTAAAAAAATATTTTAAAAGTGAAATTCTAACATGTCGATTGATTGGGCAAAAGCAGAAGAAACTCCACAGAAACCTCAAAAGATTGAGGGGCGTTTCTTATTAGATCTCAGAGCGAAGGTAAATGATTTAGAAAAGCAATTCACGGAGATAAAAAATGAATTAGAACAATCTAAAGCAAATCATAATGCAATAAGTTCTGAGCTATCGCAAAGAGAAGATGAAATTAGAAATCTCAAACTACAAATTAGCGAGCTTGAAAATTCGGTCAAAACTAAAGACGAACAAATAAATAATTTATCAAGTACTTCTGATGAAAAACTTACTGAATTATCAGCTGAAGTACAAGCCGCAAAAAATGAGGCATTAAATACTCAATCTGAACTTGATAGTGCTAATGATAAGATTTCAGCACTTGAAGGAAATATATCCGATCTTGAAGGTAAGATATCCTCTTTAGAAAGTCAATTAAGCGATGCTAATGAAATTAAAGAAGCTCTATCTGCTGCTGAAAAAGAAAACACTAATCTTACCTCACAAGTCTCTGAATTAAATTCAAAAATTGAAGAATTAACCTCAACATTAGAAGAAAAAGAAAAACTTATCAATGAGCAAACAGCTCATCTCGAAGAGGTTGAAGCAGAGTTAAGCGAATTAAAGCCTCCTGAAATCGGTGCGGGCGGATTTACAAGTGAAGAACGCATTACCTGCCCCATGTGTGGTGCTACAGGAAAAGACATCAAATCTGAAGAAGATAAAGAGAAAGTATTGAGTTACGTAGGCCATATACCGATGTATGCAAAGAAGAAGATATGTAAGAAATGTGGTTATGAGTTTTAGTAATTTTTTTTAATTTATCTTTATAATTTTTATTGATTTTCTTAATCTAACATTATAAAATCATCATTTAATAATATACGATATAGATTTTATTATTTCTATAGACCTTTTTTAGAATCTTTTCTTATTATTATTGAAAAATGTTAACCATAGGAGAAAAAATACTATTAACCCTAATTTTTTTTTTAAAAGAGTACCACTCAATTTTCTTATTATATCTGAAAGTAATTATTTATATCGACAAATTTTTATAGACGATTTTTCTTATTAAATATTAGAGAATATAGATGACCAAATTTTTATACTATGCTAAGTTCAATTTTTATTTTTGATCTTAAAAATAACAATTTATTATATGATAAAATGTTATATTCAGAGGATCAAGATGTTTGGATGTTTTGTAGCTTTCTCACGGCTATAAAATCATTTGCTAAAGATTTTTCTGGTGATGATTTAAGTCAAGCCGATTTTGGAGAATATTTTGTTTCATTTATTAAAGTTCCTCAAATTGATTCTTATATTGTTTTTGTTTTAAGTAAAAAAGATGAAAAAGAAATTAGAAAAGTAGTACCCGGAATGATTAACATTATAATAAGAAATGAAAATTTATTTAACGGAAGTGAATATTCCCAAGAAGATTTTAGGAATTTTGATAAAGAAGTAATAGATTTTCTCTTTTCCCAAAAGAAAATAATTGATAAAAGTTTAATTAAAAAAAAGGGAAGTTTTTTAATGGATCCCTTAGCTCAAACCGGAAAAATTTCTAAAGAATTAAGAAGAAAATTGATAAGTGCAAAAGAGCTCTTAATTGAGGACTTAAAAAATGTGGATACACACTTAGAAAAGTTAGATATTCTAAAAAATATAGTTGATATTTCAAACCAGCTGAAAGATGAAGATCTCATAAAATATCAAGAGGAGGCTAATACACTTTCCAAAAGCATTGGAGAAAATAAAGTTAAATTGAAGTATTATATAAAACAAATTAAAGAAGCCATATTTAATAAAGATTATAAGAATGTTTACAGCAATTTATATTCCTTTAGTTTAAAACTTAATAATTTAGCAAAACCTCGTGTTTATAAAAAGTACCGGGAACTTGCAGATAAGTATTTGGATTGTCTCAAAAGCAAGAATTCAAAATTTTGGAAATTAATTTCTGATTTTAAAAAGATGGATGATGATATAGAAAAGTTTTTTGTTAGGAGATGAATTAATCTTTTCAATATTTATTTACCAATAATTAAAACTATCTTTTATAACAAATTTTATTCCCTTTTTCACCATATTTTTCAGAGAATTTGTTATATTACCAGGAGGAATATCAACGCCTCTAGTTAAATCTATTATAAAATACGTGTTGAAACCAAGGTTAGAGCCATCAATAGCAGTATTATAACAACAGTAATCCAGAGCTAAACCGCAAACATAAATATTTTTAACACGAATGGAATTAAGATAATCTTTTAAACCAGTTTCGGATTTCTTATCATTTTCAAGGAATGCGGAATAACTATCAATATTAGTATTCATTCCTTTTTGGATGATTTTATCTATTAGTTTAGTATTAATGTCTTTATGAAATCGTGCTCCAAATGTGTTTTGAATACAATGATCAGGCCATAAAATAGGACCAATTGCCCCATCCTTCGATGAGAATTCATCACCGGGATTTTTTCCCGGATGATTGCTTGCAAACGATAAATGATTCGAGGGATGCCAATCTTGAGAATGTACAACAATACTACCAACGAATATCTCGGTTAGATCATTAATCCCTTTAATTATTAAATTACCGCCCTCTACAGGCAAAGAGCCACCTGGTATAAAATCATATTGCATATCAATTACTATGAGAGCGTCATCCTTTTTTGGTACAATTTTCTTTTCAATCTTTAAATCAACATCATAAAATTTTACCATTAAAATCACATTATCTAATTGAAAAATTAATTATTATTTGGATTTTTTAATATATGAATTTACCAAAATTGAATTAAATTTTAAATACTTCCCTAAATTTCGCATGGTCTACCACTTGGGCTCCATAAACATTAGAAATGGAACTTAATCCTTCTTCATGCCCTTGGTTGTTAAATCCAGCACAAAAATCTTTACAAACATAAACATTTTTATACTTGTGAATGACCATTAGTTCAAATGTTAATAATTGGACCTTAACATTCGTAATAACTCCAAAAATTCCTATATTAACACTTCTCTTAGAATTTCCAGAGTTTTTAATGAGCGTATCTAGTATTGTTTGGAGGCCAGTTTCATCAAAAGAACTAATGCTGTTCGAGTTTAGTACGAGATTAAATTCACGATGTGCATTAATAAGTTCGTTCAGTGGAGTAGCAAATTTGGAGCCATAAGTTCCCTTTACGCAGTGAATCCCGAAGTGGTCTAATTCTCCGCGTTGTGTTGGGTCAGTTTGGTCATGCCAATCTCTAAGATGGATGCATTGATATTCAACATCACTATTTTCATTCCTCTGGGCCTCAGAAGCTTTGGTCATCAAGTCCCTTAAAAACTGCGCTAACCTTCCATCCCCCCATAATCTTTGGCTCTCATTATAATCTAAATGTACCCTGTGTTTATATTTTTCAAGTATTCTGTGATATGATATTGGAACATCAATATTCTGATCTTGAGCGTTCGTTTTTAGCCAAGAGATAAAATTATCGACCGTGGCTTTATTCACTTCAGTATTCCGCCCTTTAAAATACTCAATCCACTTATTTGCGCATGTTCCATAATCAAGTTTTAAATTATCTCCCATTTGCATGCTTAATCCATCGACCGGTTCAATAAAGTCGTTTTGAAATGAGTTTGTCAATATAATATTCAATTTTTTTATTCCTACCATTTTTTTCCCTTCTTTTTTTTATAATTCTTTTTTTATCTTATTTGTTAATGATTATTTTTATTTATTTTTTAAGGAACATCATCATGAATATTAAACCTATAATGACTATTCCTGAGACAGCGATAATACTTGACACTATAGCGGGAATTTCCAGTCCAGGAATTAAAGCTGGAATCCCAATCTCAATGAATCCCCAGAAACTAAATATGAATTCAACGATGATTAATTTAGCAAAATATTCATCAATAATCTTTCCTACTGTTGATGCAATTCCCTTACCAACCTGAATTTGGATTTTAGGTATTAAAGGTAATTGAAAAGTATTCTTAAAACTTTCAAAAATATCTATATCTTCCCTAACACTAGAGCTTGTTTCTATGGGATTTAGATTTTTTGTTATCTCAAGAGTAATCCTCCGAGTAAAAATATTAACAAAATCTTCTGTACTGTATCCTTCTTCTAACTGGAAAGTACAAAAAGTATAAAAAATCGATTCTGGCTTTTTTATAGTTTTAAATTCATCTAAACAAACACGAGGTTTAGTTAAAATCTTAATAAAATTAGGAGAATATGTAAAATCAGAAAATACTAAATTGTCTTTATCTCCTCGATCATCTTCAATTTCTACGTTAATACTATCTATGAGAGGAATGAAGCCTGTTGGCACATTTTCTAAAACCATCAAAAATCTTATTAGGGTTTGCCCCCTATCCTTCATTATGATATAAACAGAGTCTTCGATATTTGGATTTGTTACTTCTACAAATTTAGCTTCTTTGATGTCTTCTTCTACATCTGTTGTAATATAAAGTTTAAATTGCCATGGCAATTCAGGTAATTTAAAGAATAAATTCTTAACACTTCGCCAATATGCATCATAATTTTCTTTTACACCCAAGATATATTCTTTTTGGGATTTTATATCCTTTTCAAACTCTATAAATGAAGGTATAAATAATGGGCCTAATTCACGCTTGTTATAATCGCTTATTACCCCTTCTATGGCTTTAAGATTCAAGGCTAAATCTATTTCGGTTCTATTTTTTATGCGTTTTTTAATGAGTTCATATAACTTATTGAGGTTTTCAATACTTTCAGGAGTATTTCTCGCCATCTGTAATAGATTTACTCCATAAATTTTTGCATATAAATCCTTGTTCATTTCCCTAATAAATTTAAGTTGCTCTTTAAAATGCCATAAAGCACCGAAATTTTTTATAATTACTATTCTATTTTCCAAGGTTACATAAAAATATTGATTTTGGGGAGTAATCTTAACACATCTCAAAAACTTTATGCCCCTTTCAACATTTCTACTATTTTCATCATAGAGATTCATAAAATAAACCATATCAATGTTCCTTATCCAAGTCCCTCGATTTAAATCCCAAATCTTTATGGTGTTATCTTTTGAGATGGAAATTAAGAATTTATTATTTTTTTGAATATCAATAGATACTACAGATTTTATATGCCCTAATAGTTCATTAATGAGCTCAGAATCCCCATTAATCGTGTTTTTCCAAATCTTTATCGTGTTATCCACGCAGCTTGAAGCAATTTTACTTCCATTTTCAAATATCTTTACACATGTAATAGAATCATTATGTTTTCCTAGAATTACGGGATTAGCTTGAGCCACTAGATTGTATTTAAAGATGATACCATCTCTTGAACCTGAAACTAAATAACTCTTGTTCAAATCTTCTTTATTAGTATATATATCAAGACATGTTATCCACTCATCTTGAATACCCAAGTTAATACTTGGTCCTTTCTTTGAAATATTACCAGAATTATCTAATGTAAGAGATAATTTCTTCAGAACATTATCTTTTGTGATGGCATTATTCAACGTGTAAGTGTTATTTAATCCAAAATAAATGTGACATGAATTTTTTTGAATGGAATCTTGAATCATCTTGAGATCATGGATGGATTTAGGATATTCGTTAGTTCCCTCACTTGATTCCGCAAAAATCACGCATTTATATTCTTCAAAATTCCAGACTCCAGAAACATCATCAATCTTTCCAAACCACGTGTAAAGACCCCCGATTATGCTCCCTGCACAGATTATCCACCATTTTAAGTTGTTTATTTCTAATATCAACGTGTCAACACATAAAAGCCAGTTGTTATTTCTGACATATTCACTATTTTTTAACTCTCCTTTTAGAATAACTTCTGGTTCGGTCTTTCCTTCCCTTAGTTCTTCAATATTCCATATAGTTATTTTAGGTTGTTCATTTTGCGAAATTTCTGAGCACGCAACTAAATAATTTCCATCTGAGGTAATTGAAATATCTCTAAATTCAAGATCACTTCCCGTCACGACATTTAAAATAACTTTTTTAACTTTTTCATGTGCTTTCTTGATATCTGTATTTATCTCTTTATTAGCAAATAATTTATTAGAAACTTTATCATTTGAGTTTTGTAAAACCATTATGCTCACTGTTCTTTTTAAAAAACTCTAAATTAAATTTTAGAATTTTTACTTATTATTATTTAAAATTTTTTGATAATTTTTAATTTACCTTTCTTTTTTTAAATCTTCAATCACCTTTAAACTTTAATCCGACATTATTTTTTCATTTTCTTACTTCACGTTAAAAACTTGTACGAGGATTTGTGGAGCATCTGAGGA